>CAIPSZ010000001.1 GCA_903867845.1 Candidatus Kerfeldbacteria bacterium
AGGCCGTTACGTTCTTTGCTCCATTGAGCCACGTTACTGACGGCACGCCGTCTGTTGAAACGAAATCGATGTTCAGTGAATAGGCACGAACAGAACCATCGGGCGCCCGGAAGTAGAAACCGTTCTGCGTGAGTAGTGGGAAACTGAGATCCATTGGCGAAAGCGCACCAGTAGTGTCCACAGTGGAGTCAAATTTTGTCACGTACACCTGTCCGTACGTTGGATCAATGAAAATTTTCTGGAGGTACGTATCGTCGAAGAACTCGTTCGGGAGGTACTGCACCGTTGTAAATGTCTCCCGAGATTTTGGACCAGTGAATGTAGCGGGGTATTTCAGAGAGGCAATAGTGTAATTGCTGTCTACTGTTAAGTTCGTCCGGCTCACGCCATCGTCTTTACTTAGTGCAGGAGAGTAACTCGCGAGGAGAATAAGTTTGCCATTTAGGCGAACGACGTGGTAAAAATCTGGACTGCTGAATGGACCCTCTTGGTACGCGCTGGCAATGACAAGCTGCCCGCCTTTGTACTTTCCTGAAAGAAACGTTCCAACGCTGTAGTATTTCGCCGCAGTCGTACTGTCTCCAGAGCTCCCGTTCCCACCTCCAGTTTCGCGGTTGAACCCATCCTGCTGTGTGGTGAAGAAGTGGAAACTGGCTATTTCCTTCGGTCCGTCCCACTGGATGGTTTTACTGACGTCCAAACTCGACGCTTGCACGATGTGCGCGGCGACTGGAGTAGTGTTTGTATTTGTTACCGTCGCGTTGGTGTTCTCGTTTCCATTCTGGTTCGCGAGTGCGACGTTCTCATTTCCATTCGTGATGCTCACATTCGTCTGATCGGTGACGCCGGTATTTACCGGAGCGATTGCGGGCTTCACCTGCATGGCTTTGTACAAACCAAAACCACCCGCGCCGACGACGATGACGCAAATACCGACGATGATAGCCTGGTGCATGCGTGGAGTAGTCATAGGCCGACGTGCGTTACGTTTTGAATACTATGCGATTTTAGTAGTATATCACGATCGCGCTGGCCCAATGCCTGGGGTGTATCGTCAATTCCGCTAAAAGCAAAAGCGGAGATATCCATTCGCTTCGCGGTTATGGAAATACCCAAGGCAATGCTCTGGCGTACCTTTGCTGATGCGTCTAGGAGCGTACCCAGTGCGTAGAATATTGGCCGGTCGTGGTACACCGCTTCGGGCTGGATGGAATCACCGGCACCAATGACGATGTCTGCGCCGGCATCAACAATTTTCCGAGCAATAACCTGACGCTCACGCGCACCGGTGACACTCCCCCACTCCACACCAACAACGGTAGCGCGTGCATTCTTGTGTTCACTCGCAATTGCTGAAAGCGCATCCTGCAGGTTGCTACTGGCAGTGAAGGTGATGAGGCTGATGTTTATGCCCTGTACGGTGACGGTTCGGCTGTGCACAACACCGTCATCCGTGATGGTGTCCGTGATACCGTAGGCATCCCGCGTTGCACTATCTGCCGTGGTGATCCCAGGGGTGGGAGCAAGCATGTACACCGCACCGCTGAGCATGCGCTGCAGGTTGAGCGTATCGTACACGGGCTGGTCGTGCTTGAAGAATAGCCGTGTCGTTGGGGTGAAGGCAATGCTGCCAACTGCTTCAAGCGTGACAATCGGTTGCGGCGTTGTAGTCCCTGCGGTGAAGTACCCAGTGATGTAGCTGGTGCCACTCGTCACGTTGAGATTGCTGGTGTAGCGCGCCGAGTTCGTCCCGTCGAGCTGGGTGAAGTGTGCTGCGCCCCGATCCTGCAACAGCTGGAGGTAGAGTCGCAGCCCTTGGCGCGAGTCAATGTCTAGCCGCCGCGTGGCATCAAGGTCAAACCCTTCCACCGTGGCTTGGGCGAGTACGTCGTGGAATGTGGCGACGTCATCCGGCAGGTAGTGGGAGAAATCGAATGAGCCAATGATTAGCGCGTCGGCTGGGAGCACGTCATGCAGTGTTTTGACGAGCGCGGTAAACTCATCTTCGCGTGCGTTTGCCCGCACGATGATGGGGATGATTTGCGCGTTGGGCATTTCCCGTTTGAGAAAACTCACTTCACCAGATACGCCATGCTCCTGGGTGAAAGGCCGGTCGTCAATAGTAAGAACGCCACGATCGGTAAGCTGCTGGATACGCGCACGGTCAGGCACGAGCGTGCCGTACGGCGTGGTCCACTCCCCCAGCGCCGTGGTGAGGTGGCCATCTCCACGGTAGAAGTGGTTCGGGCTAATGAGCACGACGGTTCGCGGTGCGGTGGTCTGCACCACGGTGAACGCCCGCGCGATGAGGTCGGCAACGAGCAGGTGGTGGCTGACGAGGATGCCTGCAACTTGCTCTTCAGGGACAGCAGATACAGGTTTCGCTCGGGCAAACGCGCTATCGTAAAATGATGCCTGCATGCTGATGGCTGGATGCGGTTCGTACGACACGCGTTCGTTTTCCGGCTGCGTGCTCTTGGAAAACCACACCCCCCACACCGTAAGGAGTACGACAATTACAATTAGACCGATGCTCCACTTCCAGCGTCGGTGCAGCATGCGCGCCACAGGACCTTACACTTCTTTGGCTTTTTCCACGCGCACCACTCCACCTGGTTCCAGCACCGCAATGTCGCGTCGCGCCAGCTGGCCCGTGAGTAAGGCGTTCGCCAGGGCGTTGTCCACATGCTCTTGCAGGGCACGGCGCAGGGGGCGAGCACCGAACTGCGGGTCAAAGCCTTTCTGCGCCAGCTCCATCACCGCGGCGTCAGAAACGCGCAGGTGCACGCCCTTCTCTTTAAGGATCCCGCCCAACTGCCCGAGCATGAGCTTGGTAATGGCAATCACCTGCTCGAAGTCGAGTGGCTTGAAAACGATGATGCCGTCAAAACGGTTGAGGAATTCAGGCCGGAAGTACTTTGCCAGTTCCTGGCTCACCAAGCGTTGCTTGATGTTCTCCAGCGTTTCGTTGGCGAGGATGCCCGCTTGTATTGTGGATGTGCCGGCGTTTGACGTGGCAATGAGAATGACGTTCGTGAAGTCAATTGTCCGGCCCGTGCTGTCCGTGAGGCGTCCGTCATCCATGACCTGCAGGAACACGTTGAGAATGTCTGGGTGCGCTTTTTCCAATTCATCCAGCAAGAGCAAGGTGAACGGGTTCTTCCGAACGGCTTCGGTAAGGAAGCCGCCATCGCCACCCGGCGTACCAATGAGCCGGCCGAGGCTGCTCTGCACCTGGTACTCGGACATATCCAAGCGGATCATGCTCTTCTCGTTGCCGAAGTACACCTCGGCAACCGCTTTGGCTAGTTCCGTCTTCCCCACACCAGTCGGCCCCAGGAAGAGGAAGTTCGCAATTGGCCGCTTTGCATCCCGCAGCTCGGCGCGGGCACGGCGGAGGGCTGACGATACCGCTTTCACTGCTTCATCCTGACCGACGACGCGCTCGTGAATTTTGTCCTCAAGATGGAGGAGCTTTTCGGTTTCCGCTTCCGTCACCTGTGTCACCGGTATACTCGTTCGCTCGGATACGATTGCGCCCACATCTTCGCCGGTCACCAAACCGCCCTTACCGCGAGTCTTGCGAACGTACACTGCAGCTTCTTCGGTGAGACTCACCGCTTTTTCGGGTAGGTAGCGATCGTGAATGTAGCGTTGCGAGAGCGTGACCGCTTTCTCAATGGCGTCGTAGCTGAACAGCACGCCTTCCTTGTACTCCACTGGCCCAACTTTGCCCTCAACAATTTGAATGGCGCCATTGGTATCCACCTCATTCACGGGCACGCGTTGCAGCACGGACTGCAAGCTAGATTGCTCGACGTACCGATGCTCGTCCGCAGGATTGGTGGTGGCAATGCACAGGAAGTTCTGATGCCCCAAAGATTGTGCTAGCATCTCGGCCAGGTCGAGCTTACTGCCGCCTTCCGTTGTTAGGCCCATGAGGTTCTGGATGTTGTCGATGAAGAGGACAATGTTCCCCGAGCGCGCTACCTCATTCAGGATAATGGTGAAGCGCTGCTCCAGCTCACCTTGCCGGCCGGCGTTCCCAGCGAGCGAAGCCACGGACAAACTCACTAACCGCTTGTCCTGCAATACGGTTGGCACGTCATCTGCCACCATGCGGTACGCTAGGCCGTCGACAATGGAGGACTTCCCTACTCCTGGCAGACCGACGAGCAACGGGTTTGCGCGACCGCTCTCGAAGACGCGGAAGAGTTCCTCAAACTGCTGGTCACGGCCAATGCAGTGATTGAGCGAGCCGGTGCGCGCCAGTTGCGTCAGGTCGTGGCTGAACTGATCGAGCATGGGCGTGGCAATGGCAGTGAACGCTCGGTTCATCCCGCCCTTGCTGCGGAAGCGTGCCTGCCGGCGCCACTTCTGGTAGCTGCGCGTCCGGCCCTGGCTCATGCTAATCCAGGCGACGACGTTGCGGAGCTTCGTATCATCCACGGCGAGGTCGGCCAGGATCTCTGCAACGACCGCATCACTGCCGACCGCGACAATGAGTTCGGGAATGTCGACGACGGGCTTGCTCACCAGCAGGGCTTCTAGGTACGCGCGAAGTAAGGTGCTGGTGCAGGCTACGCCCACGCGCGGTGGGTGATCGGCAGTTTCCAATCGCGCCAGCGCACGCGTCACGCGGTCGCTCAAGCTCTTGCTGCTCACGCCCAAGCGTCCGAATACCACCTGCGTGTCGTGCAGGGCGAAGAGCGCAGCGAAGAGGTGGAGGGGCTCAACCTCTTTATGGTGAAAGCGTTCGGCAAACATCCACGCACCTTCAATAGCACGTTCGGTAACATCCAGGAATGCTCTCGAGACATTTTCAAAGCGCGCCTGCTGGTGCAGCACGTCGGGCCAGGAGAGGTCAGGCGCTGGTACGGCGAGCAGGTCCGAATCCCGCGGGACGACGAGCGTGCGATTCTGCCGCGCCTTGATGAAGCGTGAGATGATGATGAGGTCGGCGACAAAGGAAATGGCGATGCCGAGGTGTGCGAGTGAACGCTGGCCCAGGAATCCGAGAACGGACGACGTATCGACTGTTGGCGCATCCACCGAGAGCCGCCACACGAGCACGCCGAGCCCCCCAAGTCCAATGGTGAGGAGCAGTGCATTGAGCGCGAGGTGCATCCCCCGCTGCAGTCGCTCCTCAGCAATGTGCCAGCGATCGACGTGCTTGTCCCACACGAAGAACCGGCCCATCACCCACAGGGCAGCGCGCCGGTTCTGGCAACCTGGGCACGGCTCCACACCCGTGGTGCAGGTTGGGCAGGTAATGATGCGGTAGGATTGGGATGCTTGCGTCATGCGACGACTGGCCAGGGGAGGTTGAAAATCTCGTGCAGCAGGAAGTACACCACGGCAATGGGGAGGACAAGGTACAGGATGAAGAGCGCCAGGTAGGCAACCACGGCAACGACCAGGACGACGGTGAGCGCGAGTGCTACGACGGCGCGGACAGCAAAGCTAATGGCGCGGCCGCTGCGGGAGTAGTCGCCGTACATGGGCACGAAGATGTTCTGGAACCACACCTTCGGGCTCCAGCGACTACGGTTGGTGAACTCCGCAATGCGCGTCAGGGTGAAACGCCCAACGCGAATGAACCCCTTGCCGTACCACCACGCCGGGAAGAAGAGTACGTCCACGACGAACTCCCGGAAGATGAACCGCGTGGCATTCGTAGCAAGTGATTCGGCCATAGTTTTGCTGTACGTCAAGTATAGCATTGCTAGATATGCCAAAACAGCTACACGTGCATGCGCCGGTGGTCCTCGTCCTACTGGGCGTTCGGACGCTGCAGGAGCGTCAGGACTGGGCCCTGGTACAGCGCGCGGTAGTGTTCGTTCTCCAAGGTGCTCACCTGCGCCGCGGCTTGGCTATCACGCGTGTCCAGCAGCCAGTAATCGTACGTATCAATGGGGTTGAGCGTGAGGAGGTTGTCTTTGGGGAAGTCCGGCGTGGGGAAGAACGCGGCGTGGTCCCGAGCGCTGAGATGTGAGAGGAAATTACCAGATGCAACGAGCGAAGCATCCGCCGGAATGAGCGCGCTCACCTTAGCAAAGTCGGCACGTGCTGGCTGTTCTTTCCGATATGCATTAACCAAACCGCCAATACCCGCCGGCGAGAGGAAGGGCAGCTCGTTCCAGCCGAGCGCCGCCGGGAATGCAACCAGCCAGACAATGACGCCGAACGTGACCCAGTACGCGCCGCGGTGTGGCTTGCGCCGGTACATGGCGAACGCAAATAGGAGGAACGCGGTCACGCTAACCACGGGCACGCCCACGCCATACTGAAAAATTGGATTGCGAAGTGGTGTTGGTCCGGCGGCAAGGCGCTCGGCGTAGTCGCCAAAGGTATTTGCCGGGAAGATGACGGCGCCGGCCACATCGAAGGTCATGAGGTGCTGCAGCATGTACTTGGATGCGTCCTCGTTCAAGTGGAGTGCGTTGATGAGCTCGCGCGGGTTTGCCGTGCGTGCGAAGTTCCGCACACCATCAATCGCCGGTTGGTAGAGTGACGTGTACTGCGGGTTCCGCGGGATGGGCAGGCTGGGCAGGATGACCGTGCCGTACGCCAGGGCGAGCACCGCCAGAATTGCCAGGAACCACTTCACGCGTGGCCAGTACTCATGCAGCGGTTTCCACTTCCAGCACCACATGAGCGCGGTGACGAGGAAGACGAAGGCGAAGAGCCACTGGTCTTCCTTCGCTGCCACCCATCCTGCCAGTGCAATGACGCTGCCAACGACGTACCACCAGCGTGGCTGCACGGCGTAGCGCACGACCCACCAGAGCAGGAGCGAGAAGAAGAGTGGGAAAAGGTACTTCTCGTGAAATGGAAAGCCCATCGCCGCTTGCGTGAACGGGTGCAGGAAGAGTAGGATCGCGGCCACACTTGCCACCCAGTACGGTTTCGCAGGATTTGGTAGCTTGAGGAGTGCTTGGAATGCCCGCGCGGTGCGGTACAGGATAATGCTTGGCAATGTCACGAGCAGGATGGGCGTGAGGGGGAGAAGGGTTTGCCCGTGGAAGCCACGACCAATCCAGTAGAACGGTGCTAAAAAAATGAGGCTGAAGTGCTGGTGGTCAGCAAAGAGATTTCCGTACTCGCGGATGGATGATGCGGGTAGGTGAAACTGTGAGAGGTGGAAGAGCGCTTGGTCAAAAATCCCGAAATCGATCGCGGGTACGCGAAATACTGCCTGGCGCAGGAGCATGAGCCCGATGAGGAAGAGGCTAAAGACAGTAACGATGACCACGTGCGTGACCAGGTGATTGCTGTACGTGGCCCATACGTGGGATTGCTTCCACCGTTGCCATAGCGCTTGGGCGCTCGGCGTGACTGCCCGAGCAATAGCAAAGATGATTGCCGCGAGGATGACGTACGTGAGGTAGCCGTAGCCATCACCGTGGCCAAAAAGCACGCGCCACCCCGGAATGTGCTCAAACATGCCTACCGGGTTGTGCTGGAGCGCTTGGATCATGCCGTACCCAGCCATGAGCCGCAGCAGCCACTGGTTCACGGTCGGCACTGATTCGACGTACACGATAGCCCCGAGAACAACAGCGAGGAGTGCATCCGGAATGGAAAAACGTACATCCTGATTCCAGTGGATGGTGACGATAAACGTGCTGACGGTAACCAAAAGCGCTGGGCAGAGTCGTTTACCCAACGTCGTCAACCATCCTGCGTGCGGTACTCCCGGTTCCGTTCCAGCCATACGTTTCCGAAATTACGATCCTGCGACGACGAGGCCTTTCCCCTGCGCCGATGGATCATTAGGAATGTCACTCGTGACGATGGGACGCTCGATGCGAATGTCTTGCTGTGTGAAGTTATCCCGCGCCGTGACGATGGTTTTATTCGCGAGTACGATGAGCTGGCCAACGTCAGTTGCCGCTGGGGTCACCGAGACGTCAAACTTCGCCACGAGACTGGCAAAAAGACTGCCCGTTCCCGGTGGCACCAAGTTCACGCGCCAGGTAACGGTGCGTGATGGCGCATCGTAGGTGACCGCTTGACCGGCAGTCACGCTCTGCTTGCCGATCCAGGTCACGTTATCTGGCAACGTGGTGCTCACCACGATTTGCGACGCGTCATTCGTTGGATTCGTCAGCGTCCAGCTCAGCTCGTACGTCGTCGCCTGCCCCACTTGCGGCGGGAGTGGCCCGCTGCCGACGGGGATTTGCTGGTCCGAGTAGTAACGGCCATCTGGACTCACATCGAGCAAGGTGGAGACGTTGGAGATGAGCGGCTTAGCCTGCGTTTTAAAATTACTTCCCGAGACATCGGTGATCGTGCCGACAGTCACTGAAGCATTCGTCGTTAGCACGAAATTCTTATCGGCCTGTGTGGTGACTTTTGGCGTCGCCAGAACGGGCACGCGCAGGAGGATGTCGCCACCTTGTCCGGCGGCGACAAGAGCGAGACCAGGTACCTGGGCTTTCGTCCAGGTAATCGTCTGGCTACTCAAAGTTCCATTCTGAATGTCTGAACGGTTTGCCAAATCCAGAATGCTCACATCCGTTCCGGCGCTATTCTGCTGCTGGAAGGTAACGCTAACAGTCACATCCTTCATATCACTATCGCTATCGTTTTTGTACGTGAAGTCGTAGTTGAGCTTGTCGCCCCACTGAATGGACGCTCCTTGGCTGGCATTCGTCACTGACGTTGTGAGCGACATGCCCGCTTGCACGATGGTCCCGATGCCGTTCACTTGGGTCAGCGCTTGAAAACCACTATCGCTCGTCGTGCCACCACGGAAGGTAAACTGGAGCGAATCGTTGAGGTTCCCGGTGAACGTTCCCGTAATCGTGTACGACAAGGTCTGACCAGCTGTAAGCTTAGGAATATTCCAGCCGTTGTTCTTGTCATCCGGCTTCGGATTGGCTTGCGTGTACGTAAAGCCATTCGGGTAATCGGCAACGAGCTCCAGGTTGGTGAGCGTGTCCTTACCAGTATTCTGTACGGTGACCGGAATGTCCGTGCTGACGCCTGGAATCAAACGCAGTGGAACGCTTGGTGTGATTTTCAATACCGATGTGCTGATCGTGACGGAAACATCCAGTGTCTTCTGAAAGTCGTAGTTGAAGTTGGACGGCCGGTACGTGAGCGTGAAGTGAAACGTTTTCGTCGTGTCCTGGTCGCCGAGTAGTTGGCCAGTTATCGTGACGCTCGTTCCCCCATTATCCTTTATTGTGCCCAGAGGCCATGCGTTGTTGAACTCATTACTCGGTGCTGGGGTACTGTTCTGGAAGGTAAAGCCATCGGGTGCCGTGTAGGTGAGCTCAGCGTTGCGTAAGGCAATGCGCTCGTCGTTCTTTACAGCAATGGTCACCGAAACTTGGTCGCCCGACGCAACAGTCGTCGGTGCCGTTGCCCGTACGCTTACTTTTTCAGAGAAACGCGGGGTACGACTGAATATGAAAAAACCGATTACTGCCGCAAGTGCTAGCACCACAAGCGCGCCAATGATGTACCACCACTTTCGAGACTGCTTCTTCGTCCGCTGGATTTTACCAACCGGGCCTTCGTCCTTCGCTTCGGGTTCGTCGTAAATCTCACTCAGAACGCTATCCCGCAGGGAACGTTTTGGCATGGAATGCTCCTTCGGCATTTCCTGCACCTCGGTTTCATCCAACTCGTCCGCATCGGGTGTACGGTCAGGAAGCGAGCGGGCCACGAAAGGCTTCTCCTCGGTTACGTCTGCGGAAGTTTCGGCAACCGGCTTTGGCGCAACGCGCCGGATAGGCACGCGCCGCGTGGTGCTCGGTTCGGTTTTCTTACTTTTTGCCATGGTAGTTGGCAGTATACGACGGTTTACACGTTCGCTCAACCAAGTGCGCGCGTGAACTGGACGAATCGGTCAGCGGGTAATTGCCGTTCCAGAACGTGATCCAGGGCTGCTCGACTCATTGACGCAACTGCTCGCTCCACACTGCGGTCGGGTGGGAACGCGGGGAGTTCAACCCAGGCGCTATGGACGAACTGCCGGATGGTCGACCGTGCTTCGGGTGGTGACTGCTTCGCGCTCGCATCATGGCCAACGCACTCTGGCCCAAGCCAGCCGCCGAGGAGTGCAGAGTACGTCGTCCCGCTTTCCGGGAGCGGTTTCCGGCAGTGGACGCAGTGGTCGAGTTCGGGGCTGTGCCCGGTGAGCCCCAGTACGTGCCACGTCACCCACATGCGGAAGCGGCTGTGGTCATCAGGATCGCCATCCAAATTTTCGAGCGTGCCAATCGCCTCTTGGACGAACGATGCCAGCGGCGGATCTGCGGATTCGGGCTTGGTCATGGCGTCAACGAGGGAGAGCGTGAAGCCCAGACTCGCTAAGTGGCCCAAATCACTCATGGCATGGGCTGGATAGTGCTGGCGTTCAACGGCGGTTATCGTTTCCCCGGTCTTGCCCTGTGCAAGCGTGACGCGCACGGTCGCCCCGGGTTCCAAATGGCCGCCGAGCTTTGCCTGACCTTTGCGAATGCCGCGGCCAAAGACCTCGAGCTTGCCACGCTCGTGGGTGAAGATGGTGTACAGCCGGCTATCCTCGCGCACGTCCCGCCGGTTGAGCACCACCCCGGTGACGTCCAGCAGGCTCATGTTCGGATCCCGAACGTCACCCGACTGCCCCCGAGGATGAGTTCTTTCTTTTGTGTGACGTTATCTACCGCACCGGCTTTGATGGAGCGTGCGTGCGTGAGGGCATTGAGTTCGGCTGCGTGTTCAGTGAATGCATGCTGGAGCGTCACGTCATCGGTCAGCCATTCCACGTCAACTAAATCCTTTACGGTAAGACCAGCGTCTTTGCGCATGTCATTCACGTGCCGGGCAAGCTCGCGCACTAAGCCTTTGTGCTTCAGCTCTTCATCCAGGGTAGTATTCAGTGCAACAATCAGACTCCCCTTTTCCTTCACCACCCAACCAACGGGCGCGGCTTTGGCAAAGGTGAATGCCTCAACGTTCAGTTCTTCACGAAGGACATTTTGCAAGTCGGGATGAATATCGTGGTTGAGAAAAGCACTGGCTAGCGGTTGGCGCACTTTCAGGTTCTGGTCTTTGCGAATGGCGTGGCCAAGTTCTACAGCATCACGCACGCGTTGCATCTCTTCAATAATCTTCGTATCAATTGATGTATTTACTGGCCAGCTGGTCAGGTGGACGCTATCTGGATCAGAAGTCAGTTTGAGCTGCTGGTACACGCTCTCACTGATGAATGGCGCGAATGGCGCCAGGAGCGATGCCGTGGTGCGTATGACGTAGTGGAGCGTGGCGGCTGCCTGGGGCGACGCGTGCTCCCCACCGCGTAATCGATCCCGACTACGGCGCAGGTACCAGGTAGAAAGGTCAGTGATGAAATCCTGCAACGCGCGCGCTGCAGTGGTCGGGTCGTACGCGTCGAGCTTTTCGGTTACCACCTTGGTCACTTGAGCCAGGCGCGCCAGAATCCACTGGTCCATGATGTGCGTCGGCTCACCCACGTCTGCCGTACGGTCGTTCGATGTGGTGTGCGTCTGGTAAAAGGTCAGCACGTTCCAGAAGATCAGCAAGGTTTTCTTCACCACATCGTTCACGCCCTGCACGTCGAAGTTCTTCGGGTCACCCGCTTGGCTCATGGTGAACAGGTGCAGGCGCAAGGCATCCGCACCGTACTGGTTGATAACATCAGCCGGCGCAACGACGTTGCCTTTAGATTTGCTCATCTTCTGTCCTTTGCCGTCCAAGATGTGGCCAAGGGAAATAACGTTCTTGTACGGTGCGCCCTTGCCGAGCAACGTGGACACGGCAAGCAAGGTGTAGAACCAACCGCGGGTCTGATCTATGGCTTCGGAAATGTAGTCAGCCGGGAAGTTCGTGCCCTCATCCACGCGTTCCTTTTCTTCAAATGGGTAGTGCCACTGCGCAAACGGCATGGCCCCAGAATCAAACCATACGTCCATGACTTCAGGCACGCGACGCATGATGCCATCACACTTCTCGCATTTGAGAGTGACATCATCAATGAACGGCCGGTGCGGGTCAAAATCTTTCTTGACGCCCAATTCTTGGTAACTTCCTACGACTTTCACATCCTTGCACTTCTCACATTCCCAAATGGGCAGTGGCGTGCCCCAGTAGCGCTCGCGGGAGATTGCCCAGTCTTTCACTTCTTTCAACCACTCACCAAATCGTCCGTCCTTGAGGTAGGCTGGCACCCAGTTAATGGTCTGGTTATTCGCAATGAGCTTCTCGCGCACCTTGAGCATGTTGATGAACCAGCTGTTCTTGGCGTAGTACAGCAACGGCGTGCCGCAGCGCCAGCAGAACGGGTAGTCGTGCGTGTAGGGCTCCACCTTGTGCAGCAAGCCGCGCTCCTTCAGGTCGGTGATGATATCGGTTTCCACGGTCTGGCTCTTCACAAACTTGCCCGCCCACTTTTTCACGCTCGGCAGGAATTTTCCGGTGGTGTCCACGGTGTGCACTTTGGGCAAGCCAGCCGCTTCGCCAAGCTCGTAGTCATCAATGCCGTACATCACGGCCGTGTGTACCACGCCTGTGCCGTCCGTGGTGGTCACGAATTTCGCGGGCAGGATGGTCCACGCCGTGGTTGAACTCCCCTTCTCCACGGCACCAGGGAAGAGCGGCTCGTACGTCGTGCCCAGGAGTTGCTCGGTCTTCAAATCTTCCAGAATCTTAATGTTCTCACCGAGCACGTGTGCTCGCTCTTTCGCTATGACCAAGTACGCACCATCATCTTTGACCAACTGGTACGCAATGTCCTTGCCAATTGCGAGGGCGACGTTTCCCGGCAAAGTCCACGGTGTCGTGGTCCAGGACAGGATGTAGACGTCCTCACCTTTACCAATGAGATTTTGAATAGCGGGTACGCTGCTGCTGGTTACCTTGAACTTCACGTACACCGAGGTATCCGTGACATTCTTGTACCCTTGCGCAACTTCATGACTTGAAAGCGCGGTCTCACAGCGCGGGCAGTGCGGTACCACTTTATACCCTTTGTACACCAAGCCCTTGTCCCAGATCTGCTGGAAAATCCACCACAAACTCTCGATGTAGTCAGCGTCGTAGGTAATGTACGGGTGCTTCAGATCCAGCCAGAAGCCAATGCGCTGGGTCAGGTCTTCCCAATCCTTACGGAATTCCATGACGCTGGTCTTGCACTCGGCATTGAACTTCTCAATGCTCGCCCGCGTGTCGCCTGGCACGATGTTCTCAATCTGCTGCTTGCCGGAAATTTTTAATGCCTTCTCAACTTGGAGTTCGACCGGTAAGCCGTGCGTGTCCCATCCTGCCTTGCGCTCCACAAAGAAGCCCTGCATGGTTTTGTACCGCACAATGACGTCCTTGTACGCGCGTGCCAGGACGTGGTGTATGCCAGGCTTGCCATTGGCTGTGGGTGGCCCTTCGAAGAACACAAAGCGCTTCCCATCTTTCGTTTGCGTCAGCGACTTCTGAAAGACTTTCTCCTTTTGCCACAATTGCAAAACCGCTTCCTCCAGTGCGGGGAAGGGCGTCGCTGGACGTTCGCTGGTTGTCGCGTTCGCGTCCTTCGGTGCGTGCGGTTTCTTCGCCATAGACAAGATGACTGTGCGGCAGTGAGTGTACGATAAAAACCTTATCCTGGCAAGGCTTCATCATACTTCCGAATGCCTACTTCTTCCCGACGACTTTCTTGTACACATCCATGGTCTGCTCCGCGCACTTGGACCAGGAGAACTGTGCTGCCTGCTTTGGACCAGCATCGTGCAGGCGCTTGGCAATTTCGGGTTTGAGCAAAATGTCGCGCATTGCCCGCGCCATGCTCTCCACGTTCGTCGGGTCAATCAGGAGTGCGGCTTTACCGGCAATTTCGGGCATTGATGAGACGTTGCTGGTAATCACCGGCACGCCTAAGGCCATGGCTTCCAGAATCGGCAGACTTACACGTTTCCTACTACTACAGCTACTCTGGCTAGAACTGACGCAGCGAACACCTTCACAGGTACTCAGACAATCGGCACGGCAATAACGCCACAAGCAGCGGCGTACACTGCCCTTGACTTAGGTAACTACGCAACAACATCTACGGCGACAGGTTCTTTTGAAGCTGGTCAGATTTCGATTGTCAAGACTACTCCGGGGAGTACGTCAAGCAATAC
>CAIPSZ010000002.1 GCA_903867845.1 Candidatus Kerfeldbacteria bacterium
CAATCCAAAGCCCGGCAGATTATCCTGGCGAACGCGATTGAAGCGGTGGTTGGTGCCATCTACCTGGACCAGGGGTACAAAGGCGCGGAGAAGTTCATCTCGGATCACGTGCTCACGCGGCTGAAGTACATTATGGATAACGACCTGGCGCGCGATGCGAAGAGCCGGTTCCAAGAGTCGGCGCAGGAGAAGCTTGGCATCACGCCAACGTACAAGGTCATGTCGCAGGTGGGGCCAGACCACAACAAGAAGTTCGTGGTGGCCGTGTACATTGGCGAGGAAAAAGTTGCAGAAGGTGATGGCACGAGCAAGCAGGAGGCGCAGATGGCGGCGGCCGCTGCTGGCTTGGTGGTGAAGAAGTGGAGCTAGCCGAGTAACCTTTGATGCCAGGTAGTCATTGACCCATCAGGGTCTTTTTTGGTAGGGTCGGGGCAAAGAGAAACATTTCAAATGGAGGAAACGTGGAATTTGAAATCGTTCAGGAAGACTGCTTTCCCCGCTTCCGCTTCCGGGGAGCGGTAACTGGTGGTGACCCGGTTACGAAGTTCCATGACTGCATTGGCGAGAAAATTGATGAAGGATTCCGGATGTTCATCGTCAATCTCGCTGAAGTTTCGTGGATCAATAGCGACGGCCTCGGCATGCTCATTGCCGCAATGACGACGGTCAAGAACGCGGGTGGACGTCTGGTACTTTGCAATACATCGGGTATTGATGCAGTACTCAAGATTACACGCTTGAAGAGCGTCTTCGAAATATACGTTTCCGAAACGCAAGCGCTTGAGGCATTGCAAGGTTCAGGGTCAGCGCAGAGCTGACCCTTTTTTCATTGGTGTTGACGTATGTACAGATTTTCCTTATTCATGGTTTTTCCCGTAGGTATACTGCACGCAAACACATACACAAGGAGGCGAACGTGCCATTCACCATTGAAAAAAAGGGAGACTGCAACGTCGTGTCTATTTCGGGGAAGTTTAGTGAGCATGGCGAAGAAGGGGCGATGCTCGTCAGTGCGGTGCGCAATTGCATAACCATCGGCGAGGCGCGCATCATCGTCAATTTCGCCCAGTGCACGCGGCTCAACGATCCTGGGCTTGGGCACATTGTCCACTCGTTCACCATAACGAAGAGTGCCGGTGGGCACTTCGCGCTGTGCGAAGCGAGTGAGGGTATTCTGAGTCTCCTACGCATTACCCGTCTCGCTTCGATCTTCGAGCACTTTGCGACCGAAGCAGACGCGGTTGCTACGCTCTCCCAGCGTCCGTTCGACAAAGGGCCAGCACCAAGCTGACCCTTTTCCATTGACGCAGGTCATCGCCCCGTGTACGCTGCGGGCAAAGACACCGAACGTTAACAACTCCCAACCCAAGAAAGGATGGGTATTTTTTTGAACGAACAACAGAAACAGGACTTGTGGCAAAGCCTTTGTAACGTCGGAGTGGTTCGTGATAACCAGCACATCATCTTAAGCAGTGACATGCATACAAGAATTTACGCAAACCTCGTACCAGCCGGTATTCCTATTGAACTGCTCCAGCAGCTCGTCCGTTGGGCGGCTGAAGAAGTGGGGGGCCTCGTCAAACCTGATACCATTTTCATGGGTATTGGCTGCGGCTTCTGGTACGCTGCGCAAGTTGCCCATCACTACAGCCGACACTGCGTCTACGCTGAAAAGTCTACTACAGGC
This sequence comes from Candidatus Kerfeldbacteria bacterium, assembly GCA_903867845.1. Lineage (GTDB taxonomy): Bacteria > Patescibacteriota > Patescibacteriia > PEXW01 > PEXW01 > CAIPSZ01. The sequence continues at coordinate 1,688 of CAIPSZ010000002.1, forward strand.
TCGTTGATCCTCCGACGTGATCAGGGCACTGCAGTTGAGGATCATTCAGTCATTGTCGTTGACGATGTGATGACCGAAGGCGCAACATTCAAGCGCCTGCATGCACTCGTTGATTCCTGCCATGGCCACCACGTGGCGAACGTGGTATTCCTTGACCGGTCACCGCACGTAACCCATTCTTTCGTTGCCGGAGTCCCAACGTACAAAATGCGCCAGGAGGCGTTTCCAGTTTGGACCGCCGCAGATTGTCCAAGCTGCATCGCGGGAATCCCCTATAGCATCCAGCACGGGAAAGGCGCAGAGGTCTTTCACCTTAAAGGTCAACCAACCAAAAAATCGTAAATTTCAGTCAGCCGGTCAAGTCTTACTTGGCCGGTTTTCTCTTTGCTTGACGGAGCACTTGGCGGTGGTACAGTGACATTACGAAAAAAGAAAAACACACAACTGAGGAGTGCTCATGCCAGACAAGAAAAATACTGGTCACGTTGAACTCGTTGGACCCAAACCGGGTGAGTTCATCATTTACGTTCAGGAAGGTCGACTGGTCCCCGGGCACACACTCTCCTTTGCGGACCCAGGGACAAATGTACAAGCGCAGGTTCACGTCTTGGAAATCCTCCGAGCACGTGAACCGGTCGCCGAGGTCTCCAGCGGGTACTGCCTTATCCAGGTAGCACACGCAACAGTGCTTCCCGTTGAACGCACGGAGCTTACGTGGGGCTAGCCGACGCGTGACTCGTTGAAGTCCCCTATAAGAAATGCCGCTTCGATCATTCGGAGCGGCTTTTACTTCTTCGAGGATTTCCTTTCGCTACGGTGGAGCTGGTAGATGGTGAAGAAAATCATGCCAGCTGACACGAGCAATCCCAGGGTAAGTATCCAGAGAATTTCTTCAACTGTCTCCAAAGTGAACCCCTTTCACGAGCAATTTGCTCTACCCTAGGCGTCCGAGGCAGGGGCGTCAAGCGCGTTGCCCGGCAACCACATTGCCTGGTACACTACGGGTATTCCGTCGCTTTTGTCGTGCAATGTACCTCGAGAAACTCGAAATTCAAGGTTTCAAGTCATTCGCCCACAAGACCACGCTGCAGTTCCAGCGCGGGATTGCCGCCGTGGTCGGCCCGAATGGCTCGGGCAAGTCGAATATCGCCGATGCCATCCGCTGGGTGCTTGGGGAGCAATCGCTCAAGCTCATCCGCGGCAAGAAGAGTGAGGACGTCATCTTTGCGGGATCGGATAAGAAGACTAAGCTTGGTTCAGCTGAAGTCACGCTCACTCTGGATAACACCGAAGGGAAGGCAGATATTGGGTACACGAACTTGTCCGTCACCCGGCGCATCTTCAAGGATGGTACATCCGAGTACCTCATTAACGGAGCGGCAGGTCGATTAGCTGATATCCAAATGCTCCTCGCCAAGTCGAACATCGGGCAGCGCACCTACTCGGTCATTGGTCAAAACGCCGTAGACGCAGTGCTCCTGGCTACCCCACGCGAGCGCAAGGAGTTCTTCGACGAAGCCGCTGGTGTCAGGCCACACCAGCTCAAGCGCGAATCGGCTGAGCGCAAGCTGGAAGCCACGCGAGAAAACCTCGCCCAAGCCCAACTCCTCATCGATGAAATTGCTCCACGCCTGCGCTCTCTTACTCGCCAGGTGAAGCGTTTAGGCGAGCGTGAGGAAATCCAAAAGGGACTGCGCCAGCACCAAGTAGCAGCGTACTCTGCCAAGCTCATGGGATTGCGCGATGAAGTTGCGGAGGTCCAAGCCAAGGTTGATGAAAGTGAGGCAGAGCAGGAAAAAGGTTTGGCCAAAGTTGCGAGCATTCAGAAAAAACTGGACACCGAAGAACGTGGTGCCTCGCGTCAAGAATCGTTCACCCAATTGCAGCGGACCTACCAGCAGCTCGTGGACCAGCGCAACCGAACTCTCACGGATCGGGCGGCACTTGCTGGTAAAGTTGCCGCAACTTTAGCTCAAGCTGGCCAGAGCAACGTCACGTGGCTTGCCCAGCGCAAAGCCGACCTGGATAGCCAGCTCCAGCACACTACCGAAGATTTAGAGAGTGTGAAGACCAAGCTCCAGAAGTTTGAAAGCCAAGCCAAGGCTGCAGACGAGGAACGAGAGGCGCTAGAAAGAGAATTGAAAGCAATTGAAGGGAGCCTGCTCAAAGCTGAGCAAGCCTTGAAGACACGCACCACGATGACGCTCCCCGACCTTGCAAAAGAAGTGGTGGAGGTCGTCACCAACCACCAGAAGTTTTTAGGCGCGATCCGTAGTGCGAACACCCCGGAAGAATTCACCGCGCTCAAACACGAAGCGCATCGCCTGGAAACGGATGCCGACAAGTTCGTGCGCAAAGTGCAGAGCCAAGCCCCGTCCATCGATCCTGCTGAGCTCTTAGCCTTACAGCACCGATTGCACGAGACCATGAAGAAGCGCGAGCTCGTCGCCACAAACGTCCATGACGTGGGCTCGGAGCAGCGCATTCTGGACGAGCGCTATAAGTACCTGCAGCAGCAGGGTGTACGGATTAAGGACGAGCTGGTTAAAGTGGAACGCGAGGTGAAGCTGGCAAACTTAAAGCCCGCGAGCAAAGCGGAAGCCGATGCTGCGCTGCAAAAAGCCGAAGCCGAAATTGACCACCAGCTTGCCACGATAGATGCTCAGCTAGCCACTGCACGCAAGGAAATTGACCAGTTCAACCACTTGGAGCAGACCAAGCGCGACACGCTGTTCAGCCTGCAGAAGGACGCGCGCCAAGCCCAGGATGACGTCCGCGAAGTGGAGAGCACGCTCGGAGATTTGCGCGTGGAGCTCGCGCGGTTAGAAACGCGTGAGGAAGACTTGCTGCGGGAAATCCATGCGGAACTACCAGCGGAAATGATCGAGCATGTGGAAAAGGTGGCGAAAGCGCCAGCGGTCGATGTTTCAGCGAGCGAGCAGGAAATTGCCAAAGCCAAGCACGCTTTGGAACTCATTGGCGGCATTGATGAGAACGCGCAGCAAGAGTACAAGGAGACGAACGAGCGCTACACCTTCCTCACCACCCAAGTAGCAGACCTCACCAAAGCGGCCGAGGATTTGGAAACCGCTATTGAGAAATTGGAGAAGCACATTAAGGAACGGTTTGAAGCCTCGTTCGAGCGCGTGGCAACCGAGTTCAGCAAGTACTTTAAAACCCTGTTCAATGGTGGGCATGCCAGTATCGAACTAGTAAAGGAAGAAATCTTGCCACCATCAGAACAGGGTGACGAAGGGGAAGAAGATGAGGACGACGAGGAGGATGACGAAATCCTGAACGCTGGGCCAAAACCCCGCGGTGAGAAGGTGGTTACGGGTGTGGAAATTTACGCCACGCCACCGGGCAAGCGCATGAAGGGTATTGGCATGCTCTCGGGTGGCGAGCGTGCGCTTACCTCGATTGCGCTCATCTGCGCCATCCTCGCCTCAAACCCCTCCCCGTTCGTGGTGCTGGATGAAGTCGACGCGGCGTTGGACGAATCCAACTCCATTCGGTTCGCGCAGATCCTGGAAAAGCTGGCGCACAAGACCCAGTTCATCACCATCACCCACAACCGCGCCACCATGCAGCGCGCCTCCCTCCTCTACGGCGTGACCATGGGCGACGACGGCGTGTCTAAGCTCCTGTCCGTGAAAATGGAGGACGTGGACAAGGTGGTTGGCGGCAGGGCCTAAGCCTGGGCTTGACCAAAGTTCAGTAAGTCATTACACTACGCCCACATATGGTTTCCATCCGTCTTTCTCGTGTCGGCAAGAAGAACCACGCCTCATTCCGCTTCGTCGTGTCTGACAAGCGGAAGGACCTGTACGGTCCAGCGCTGGAGATTTTGGGCTGGTACGACCCCCACGTAAATCCAACAGCTATTAATGTGAAGGGTGACCGCGTGCAGTACTGGTTGAGTAAAGGCGCTAAGTCTTCGGCTACGGTCCACAACCTTCTTGTCACCGCAGGCGTCATTAAGGCTGAGAAGGTGGTAAAGGCGCACGCCAAGAAGGAAAAGGTCGATCCTGCCACCGCCGCAAAGACCGAAGCGCCCAAAGCTGAGGCCCCAAAAGTTGAAGCGAAAGCAGAGACTCCTAAGGCAGAGGTAAAGGCAGAAGAACCAAAGACCGAAGAGAAGCCCGCCGAAGCACCCAAGGAAGAACCGAAGAAGGCAGACGCGCCGGCCGCATAATCCCATCAATTCCAAAAGAGCCGCAAGGCTCTTTTTTGTATTGTCATTGCGAGGAGCGACAGCGACGAAGCAATCCTGTTGATGAAGCAAGATTGCCACGCCCACTGCTGTGGGCTCGCAATGACAGAGGGGGGGTGTGTTGACACCCCGTCGGTAAGTGTTTAGGCTCGAAGCAAATCTAAAGGAGGTTTTTAGTGAAAAAAGTACTCGAGGAAAGAGGTTACTACGTTGAGGCAACGGGTAAGTACACCCGTGATCTCCAGGCGAAAAGCCATGCCGAAGCGAGAAAGTTCTTTCAAGAATTTAAGAACGAAGGTGCAACTCTCACCAGGGTCAGATCGAAAGGGCTGGGTTGGTTCAGAGGGTATTTCGTCGGACCACACTCGGTCTGCTGCTCAGCAACCGGCCCAAAAGCTGCACGAGAAATCGTACGCAAGCTGAAGTATCTTCATCCTGACGCGACTATTACTAAAGTTGGGCGGTTGAGCGGAGAAAGCGGCAGCTAGCTCGTCAGAGTACCTGAAGAAATTTGGGACGCACTAGTGCGTCCCGCTTTCATATTCATCAAAACAATACATTGACACCCCCACTCCCCAGCAGTAAGCTCCTTTGAACAACGAATAGATCTTTTCCAAACGTTCCACCGGGCAGGGTGGAGCAAGACTGAGAACAGCCATAACCCATAGCCGATGGTCATCGAGACCTAGGCAATTGGAGGAAACATGCCAGAAGAAAAGTTGCTAACACCGCCGAGCCTGTACATGTTGGCGAGCAAGTCATTCGTCGTTCGCTGTAAAACTCGCGTGTACCCGAAGAAAAGTGCCGCAGGCGCGTTTAGCCCAGATAGCCCAACTTCAGCAGGGCACGAGATTCGCATCCTCACTATTTACTCGAAAGGCCCGCAGCGCACACTCGCGTATGCGACCTGCGCGTGCGACGCTGGTTGCTTGGACTACTCCATTGTAGATTTCAAGTTCGTGGAAACCATCCCATCCATCATGCGCTTCCTAGAAGGCCAGGTGCATGATTTCGGGAAAGTGCCCACCTGGCTGCAGGACGTGGATTCCGTCGCCGTGCAGCTATGGGGCGATAGCATCGCTCCCTCCTCCGTGCATTCGCCAGCTCTACTACTGGCCTACCAAGATTTCCAGCGTCGCTGCCGACACGAGCTCGAAATTACTAGACATAGCACTCGTACTACCGAGCGTGAAGCGTTGGTCCAGCTTAGTAACCGGTTGCTCGGTTTCCGTGAGAAGCACACGGCGATTGCAGCTCGCTCCGGTGCATTTATCTAGATTTATTAGGACACCACCGTCTGCCCACGGTGGTTTTTCTTATGCAAATGAATACGTTTTGACAGCAGGGTAGCCCCCTGCTATTTTTCCAGCACACGTCACGCCCGTCCTGTTCAGTCGCAGGGTACTCGGTACGTGACCGCTCTCTCTTTAACGGACAGGATGTATGGCAGAACAGCACGAAGACGCATCGTTCGTCGAATTCGTCGTCAAGGCGATTGTCGACAACCCGCAGGATGTAAAGGTGGAACGCACTGTTGATGATATGGGTGTGCTCTGCACGCTGCACGTGAACCCATCGGACCTCGGGCAGGTCATTGGCCGCCAGGGCCAGACCGCCAAGAGCATCCGCACGCTTCTGCGCGTGGTGGGCGCTAAGAACCACGCCCGTGTGAACATGAAGATCTACGAACCCGAAGGCTACCGCAAGTTCAAAGGCGAGATGGGCGGCAAGCCAATGGCCGACCAAGCGCCTCAGGCCCCCCAGCCCAGTGGCGATCTTGCAGACGACCTAAAACTTTAAGCACGATTACAACCAGAACTCCGGTCTCATGCCGGAGTTTTTGGTACCTTGTTCTTTTCATCGTGGCATACTAGGCTCCAACCAAACCCAATCAACACGAACAACACATAGACACGGAGGGACAGATGAAACAGCGTGAGCAGAGGAAGCTCGACGAGAATCAGCCAGAAAGTACAATTCCATCACCCGAGCGCAAACCGGCGAACATCGAGGCAATCATCATCGAGATAGGTAAGCTGCGCTCCACGCACATGCAACAGCGCAAGACCTTAGCGGTAATGCACATTCAGGCCCAGCTCCTGTACCCGCGGGAAGACATTGCCACGGCAATTGCCTGCATGAAGGAGCGTAAAATGCGCTTCACGGTTACGCCGGGCGACCTCCCTATTTCGCGCCGTGGAAAACTCCGTTGACGGCGTGCAAACAAAGGTTTACGATTGAGTCCGCCCACCTCGAAATGTACTTTTCATTGAAAGGAGAAATAAGGGACACCATTGGTGTCTCGTTAGAGAAGTGATTTTTTGCGAAGTTCGCTCTGCTACAAGCGGTTCGTAACCCGAGCCGCTTGTTTTTATTTGCCAAACCTGGACACCAGGGGTTATTCTGACACTTGTACCAAGCGGTACGAAAATAGTACTGTTAGTCCAAAGGAGGTTTCCTTGCAAGACATTGGAAATTTTCGCGATCCCACCATCGGCGGTGGATCAGTTCGTCACTTGATGGACATGGGCCAGTGCCTGCATCAACCCGTCGACCAGGGATGATGGTCAACTGGGCAGTTACACATCCGTGTAGCTGCTCTCTTTTTATCGTGTCATTGCGAGGAGCGGAGCGACGTGGCAATCCCGCTTCTTTGAGTTTTGTTCGGGTTTAACGGGATTGCCACGCCCTCGCACAGCTCGGGCTCGCAATGACGGCACGTGTTACACTACTTCCATGCGCTTCGACATTATTACCATCCTGCCTGACGCGTTTGAGTACCTTAACCAGAGTATTCTTGGCCGTGGCCAGGGCACGAAGAAGTTCAGCGTGAATGTCCACAACCTACGTGAGTGGACGACGGACAACCACCGCACCGTGGATGATCGGCCGTACGGTGGTGGGCCGGGTATGGTCATGAAGGCTGAACCACTCGTGAAAGCAATCACCGCCGTAAAGTTGAAGAAGAAAAAAGTGAAAGTCATCCTCTTCGCCGCGAAAGGGAAAACGCTGACGCAAGCATTGGCGAAGCAGTGGACCAAACTCGATCAAATCATTCTCATCCCCGGTCGCTACGAAGGCATTGACGAGCGCGTGCTCGACTACGTCGACGAAGAAATTTCTATTGGTGACTACGTGCTCACTGGCGGTGAGCTTGGCGCCATGGTCGTCGTCGATGCGGTCGCTCGGCTACTCCCCGGCGTGCTCGGCAAGGACGAATCTTCGGCTGACGAATCGCACCGGACACCGGGCTGGCTGGAGTACCCGCACTACACCCGGCCCGAAGTGTTCAAGCGCAAGCGTGTGCCGAAATCCCTCCTTTCTGGCGATCACGCGGCAATCAAAAGGTGGCGGGAAGCACACGCCAAGAAACGGCAGTAAAGCTCGCCTCCCGGGCTTGACAGGTTTCGTCGGGATGGGTATGCTGCGAAAGCCGATAATTTACCGTACCTATGGAACAGTAAATTCGGTTTCCCCTCATTCGACAGGCAGTACCAGCTGCTGGCCGCTCCGCGGTTCCAGCTGGCCCAGAGAGAACAGTGAAGCCAATGTGCCTCCCTGTTTTTTCTACCCTAACGCGGGTGGCGGTGAATAGCCCGTTGACAACCTAAGAGTGGTAAGGAACAACAGAAGCCAATTCAATTGAGTATACTTTTCGGTGTTGCCCTTCGGGGCTGCACCCAGTTTCTAAAGTTTTCTGTGTAAACTTTTTGAGAGTTTGATCCTGGCTCAGGATGAACGCTGGCGGCGTGTTTTAGGCATGCAAGTCGAACGCGTGTAGCAATACACGAGTGGCAAACGGGTGCGTAACACATTGGTAACCTACCTCGAACACGGGGATAACACCGCGAAAGCGGCGCTAATACCCGATGGTCTTTCCCGTCGCAGGATGGGAACGTAAAGGCGCAAGCCGGTTCGAGAGGGGCCTATGGTCTATCAGCTAGTTGGTGGGGTAATGGCCTACCAAGGCAATGACAGATAGCGGGCGTGAGAGCGCGACCCGCCTCAGTGGGACTGAGACACTGCCCACACTCCTACGGGAGGCTGCAGTCGAGAATCTTCCCCAATGGACGAAAGTCTGAGGGAGCGACGCCGCGTGCAGGAAGAAA
>CAIPSZ010000003.1 GCA_903867845.1 Candidatus Kerfeldbacteria bacterium
ACTGAAAGTTGTCGCCGTCATTATTTGCAAACAAAGCGCCGTCGCCATGTATGATAACCAAATCCTTTTGTTTTAAAAGGGCTTTGATATATTTTACATGCGTATCATTTATATTAAAAATCGTTGCCATTATTTACCCTTGCCTTTCGGTTGTACTTTGCTTTTGTTTGGGCCATAGCTCTTATGTGAGTTTTTCGCGTTGGGGTGCGTGATATGGTATCGCTTCAACGCCGGTGGTACTTTGCTTCCAGGTTGTTTCTTTCCAGCCATTGCATCTCCAGATAACAAAAAAGCCGCATGAGACTGGCTCATGCGGCCTTAGTTTACTGCGGGGTCTTCCTTCCCGGAAGTCCCCAGGTGCATCGTACTACTCTGACTAGCAGCGGGTTCAGATGCGAATATATTTTATCACGATTCGCTTATTACTGCAATTCCGTCAACCACCATCGCAAAATCCGCAAGGGCAATCTCGACCAGATTCGCCTTGCGGCATTGCGAGCGCAGCCGGTCGCCGTCCTTGAATTGTAGGAACGTGATCCCGTCCCTTACCACCTTCTTGCAGATGATGATATTATCTACTCGGACAAGCCCTGTACAGGGGTCAATCGTTACCGCGGGCTGGGAGACAAGTTTAGGGGTCATTTCAACATTCGCGAGAGCACAGTTTCCGCAGCGTGAGCACGCGCCCACGCGTGAGCGGCTGGAACGCCAGAACTGCGCAATATCCGCTTGAGCTTATTCTTGACATAGACGTTTGCCTTGTAAAACGCATAGCGTTCCTTGCGGTGCGGGCTGGTAGACATATTCCTTCCGCCCTTACGCTGTTGGGGACTTTGTTTCTCTGCCATTACTCTTGTACTCCAGTCCATCTATTCCCGGATTTATCCTGCAAAAAATGTTCGCATTCCCATCCCCCACAGGTATAATTTGGATTTCCCATATAAGGTACAAGCCCGTGACCAATCCACCACTTCGCCCGGTGCCATTGTCCCATAAGTCTAACGCATGTCCCGTTATTCTTCTGGCAGGCGTAGTCAGGCGAACCATTTTTCCCTGTAAACTCTAACATAACATTCTTCCTGCTTCTAAGTTTCCCCTCCGCATAAACAGCGTCCAGAGTAGCGCAATATCCATTCGCCCGATCCGTTGCGAACTGTGTAATCTCGTCATCCGTTATCGGCTCCTCGGTATCCTTCCGCATCGCTTCCATCGTCGCAAACAAGCCCGCCAGGAACGCAAACTCTTGCTCCTGCCTGTTAGCCAGCCAGTCACTATCTTCTGGGTCGGGGTCGTAGGTCGCACCCTCGCCCTGGTTTGCCGTCCACCCCGTCTCGAAGGCATCCAAAAATGCTGTAGCCGTGGCGGTCTTGGCTTCATTCTGCCCGGTGGAACTGCCCACATTCCCGGACAGATACCCGGAAAACGCCTCGAATAGGCTGTTGTAATAATCGCCCCGGATGGAAGCGTAATCACCCACCGACTGGATCGCAATAGCGGCGACATGCCCGTCTACGGGTATCCCGTCCCTTCGGCATTGCTCGTATAGTTGGCGGAGTTCCGTTATTTTATCCATGTTATTTCGTCAGCATCAAGGCAATGGCGTTCTTGATACGCCGTATCATATCGGCCAGGGTAGCCGGTAACGTGGTTCCAGTATCGGTCAGGATGTCATTCAAGTGTTCATCCACACTTCCGATAACGGGAGCGCCTGCTGATGGGGCGAGTTTCATGGCGTCTCTTACGTTCTGGTCTGTCAGGGTTGAGACAGACGTAGGAATGTCATCAAGTTTATCGTCAATGCTATCCTCTGCTCCAATTCCCGGTGCGGTTGCCACAAGAAGCATCGCGTCTCTTACCTGCTGTTGGGTAATCATGGCAGGCGGAGTCGGCAAATCGTCTATCTTGTCGTCAATGCTATCTTCGTCCGAAGCACCGACAGACGGAGCTAACTTCATGGCGTCACGAACATCTTGACTGGTCAAAGTGGATGGCGGCGTGGTTGGGATATCGTCTAATTTATCATCAATCGAATCTTCTGCCGAAGCCCCAACACTTGGAGCCAGCTTCATCGCATCCCGAATACCTTGAGGGGTCGGAGGGGTGATGGGGATATTCTCGCCCAGCGCTTCCATGCTATCGGTTGTCCTATCATAGCCAGTCGCCCCAGCCTTATTCTTGAGCGCATCCACCAAGTCCATCGCTGCACCGGCTGGAAGGTTGTTTGGAGTCGCGTTGTTTAGCAGCATCGCATTCACTTCGACGTAATGGTTTGCATCAAGCGCAACCGGAGTCCCTGCCGCGTCATCCGTAAGCCAGCGCAAGAATATCGCGCTTACTTTACCGCCTGCGCTTACTAACAGGGTATGCAATTTCAGCCCGATGGAATTGACAACCAGTCCAGCGTCGGTTTCGAGTTGGTTCCAAATCGCTAAAATACCAGCCACCGAGAGGCTGAACCCGGTCTTGTCACTTACGGCGATACTTTGCCCCGCCGTCAGGTCAACCGTCTGACTCATCTTCGTTCCGTTGGTTGTGGGCAATCCACCAGCCGCGCCCGGAACTGCATCCGGAAGGCTGTTGACCGTCCCTGTTGGGGATGCAATATTGAAGAACTTGGTAAACGCCGCGACAATTAAGGCCGCTGTTCCGGAGATTGCCGCACCAAGAATCTGCGTCAAATTTGCTCCGACTGTGATATTCGTCAGCGTATGCGCCCCGGTCGCATCATGAATGTTGTCGAAGTCCAGCCCTGCCTCGCCTGTAGCAGCCACATCCAACGTCCTAGTTGGTACCGTAGGCTGTAGTGGCACTTTCCCGGTTGCGTAGTCATTGACAATGGCGGGAAGGTTCCCGGTTCCGTTGTCTCGCCCGGTCTGCGCCGTTCCCCCAATCAGCTTTGCATTGACATCCGGCGTTCCGGCAGTTCCAGGCGTCAACCAGGCCGTTCCAAGTAGCTGAACAACGCTTATATCCAGCAGGTCGCCGCCACCGATGAGACTGTCAAAGACGTTTGCAGCAACCACCACGAAATCCTGCCAGACTGGTAATGCACCGGCCATAATGCAAGCCACCCTCAGCCGTCCGAGCGTGTCGGTGTCGGTTGTGTCCAGAGGCACACCATAGTAGCCGTTCTCGTCATGTGTCGCTCCTGCCGCATTGTGCGTCTGTGCAAACGAACCGCCATTTTTGGTCAGGCGGATGTTTGCCTGTGCGATACTCAGCGCGGTTTTAGCAGTAAAGCCGTCCGTACTGTCAACAAACGGGCCGAATTTTATCGTCGCCGCCGTAGATTGCTTGAGACATTGTGCCATTTATACGCTCCTCTGTCGTGCAAGGTGCATGAATTGTTTGGGTACGCCAACAGATGCCGCTGCATTGATTGACCAGCCCATGTCGTACCACAAAACAGATGATCCAAGAGTCCAGCTCATTACAACACTGGCAGCACCATCCTTGGTCGAACCTGCCCCCGATTGAAGATAAGCTGCAACTTCTTTCCATCTTCCGGTTTGACCAGCATCGGCGTTTATACCTGCCGAAGTAGATATTTCGGTATAGACAACATCCAAACAAACTGAACCAACCGCAGAAGCAACAGTTACGGCAGGTGCAGTACTGGTTCCGGTGGCCTTTGCCCTGGTTCCGAACGGAGTGGTTTGGTCTACGCCGCTAAATGATACCGACCCAACATACATGTATCGGTTTCCATTAGCCTCAGTGACAACAACCGTATTAGCGCCCGGAGTTGGGTTTTTCAAGTACCAGGCATAAACCCCATATCTCCAGGTAGAGACATTGGAATCCATAAACGTCATAGCCGCTCCGCCGAATGTTGCACTAACATTTAATAATATGGAAGCGTTATAACGATAAGCCAGGCATACAAAAACAATCCGATTACTCCCACTACCAATCGTGTGCGTGAAGGTAACAGATGTTGCCGATGTGTGCCCTGATGCTGCCGCATCAAACGCAATCGCCATTTACAACTCCCAAAAATGCAACGAGCGAGCCGCCCGTTTATGCACGGGCAGGTCTACAAGTTGCTCTTGATACGCAGCCCAATTTGCCATTATGTCACCACCATGTCTGTGATATTGCCAAACCCGTCATAGGTCGGTGTCCAGGTGTTTGTTCCATCTGTGCAGGATACCAGTTCACCCGCCACCCATGTGTAGTCAATCGTCCTGCCGCCTGTCTTTGCAACCTGCGTCACGTTCCCGTTGATGTCATAAGTGATGTGACAGCCACGCGTCCCGATAAACTCCGTGCCTCGGTTGTCATGGTCAAATATATTGGCAACCTTCGTCCCTGCGAAGTCAACATGGCCTGCATGGGCGTAGTCCAGGTGCGTGAGTAGCGGATGGTCCGTAACGCCGCCGCCTCCACCGGGAAGCCACGTAAGATTTCCTGCTCCGTCATTATGCAGGTATCCTATCGCGTTTGGCAGGGCAGCCAGGGCCAGGATAATGGGCGTGGGTCTGTATCCGCCTCCGCCTCCACCGATATACGTGGTCATGGTTGGGAGCGACTTCCACCCATCCCCAGATAGCCAGAGGTTGGGAGACTTGGCAGCCGGAACTGCGCCGGGTTTCGAGAGCGTGAATATCGGCAGGTTTTCGGGCGGGATGATCCCATCCAGCGCGTCAGCCGGCCATAATGCCGGGAGCTGTAACGCCTGGATCTGCGCCGTCGCCCATTCCTTCAATTCCTTCGTGCGGGTAACGATTGCCGCCTGTATCTGTCTCTCGTTGGCGTCAGTCAGCTCCTGCGCACGTGGGACCGCCAGGCCGCGGATCGGGTGGACCTGTTCATTGCCAACTCGCACTTTGTCGCCCATCGCATTGAGAAGTACTACCGACGACCTTCGACGGTCATCTACCCACCAGTGGATACAGATCAATTTTCCATTGCCCCAGAGGTGGGCAACTACTACGTGATGATGGGCCGCCTACGCCCGTACAAGCGTTTCGATATTGCCATCAAAGCGTTCAACGCCATGAACATCCCGCTGAAGATCATTGGCGTGGGTGAGGAAGAGGCAGCGCTGCGCAAGATCGCCAGGCCGAACGTAGAATTCCTCGGGTACAACGTGGACCGTAATGCCGTCATGCAGCACGCGTTAGGTTTCATTAACCCGCAGGTAGAAGACTTTGGCATTGCCCCAGTGGAAGCCATGGCGTGCGGTCGGCCGGTCATTGCGTACCGCGCGGGTGGCGCAATGGAAACGGTGAAGGAAGGGGAGACGGGCGCGTTCTTCGACGAGCAGAGCTGGGAGTCCCTGGCTGACACGGTCATCCGCTTCAAGCCGAAGGCATTTGACCCGCAGAAAATTCGGCAGCACGCACAGACATTTGACCGCGAGGTCTTCAAGCAGCGCATGCGCGAATTCGTGCAAACGGCGTGGGCCCAGTACCGCACGACCGGCCGTGTAGACGTCCAAAAAACCTCGTAGTACACTACCGCTACCTATGACCCTTGCAGAAAATCTTCATACCATTTGGCACTGGCGCTGGCTCGTGCTCATCGTCGTGGTTGTCCCGACGATTGCGGCAATCATCTTCGCGCAAACTCGGCCGACCAAGTACACGACGTCGATTGCGTTCACCGTGAACCGGGTGAACAACCAGGTGAACACGAAGGACTACCAGTACGACGGCTACTACGCCTTGCAAGCATCCGACCTCTTCTCTGATACGGTGGTGAGCTGGTTCCTAACGCCGTCAGTGATTGTGGATATTTACAACACGGCAAATGTTCCTGCTGACGTTACCGACCTTACCGCGCTCACCTCACGTTTCAATATTAAGAAGTACTCTTCGCAGAACATCGTCGTGAAGTACAGCGTGGGGAACAAGGATGATGCAATGAAACTCGCGACGGCTATTATCCAAACCGTCGGCACCAAGGCTGCGCAGCTCAACCAAACCGCTGATGCGAAAGCGATATACGCAGTTAATGGCTCAACCCCGGTAACGGTCAAAGATAGCAAGCAGCTTCCCATTGTCGGCGCGGTCGGTTTCATCATTGGCGCGTTCTTGGCCACGCTCCTCATTGGCCTACTCGAAGCACTACGCAAGCCAGGATCCAGCCACAACGAGTCAGCTCACCCGTAAGGAACGCCTATGCGCCTTGGCGTTGACCTCCGCTGCATGACCGAGGGGGAGCAAGGCGGGATTGCCACCTACGCTCGCGAACTCATTCACCGTCTGCCGAGTCACTTGGGTGGGTTTTCGTGTACGGGCATCGTTACGGGCCGAAGCGTCCGTACGCCAGATGTTGGCTTTCCCGTCCAGCACCTTCGCTGGCCGAACAAGCTCACGAACGCGTCGCTCATTGCCCTGCACCAACCGAAGCTCGACCAGCGCATTGGCGCAGACGTGTTCTTCGCACCCACGCCAAAGTACCTGGCACTCCTGCCGAAAACCCCGCTCACCCTCACCGTCCACGACGTTTCGTTTCTGGAGCACCCAGAGTACTTCACCACCCGTCAGCGCTTCTGGCATACGTGGTTACGGTTCCCAGCCTTACTCAAACGTGCGGCACGCATCATTGCTGTGTCCGAGTACACCGCTCGCGATCTCATTCGGCTTTTCCCATTTGTGCAAGAAAAAGTTCGGGTTATTGGTTCAGGGGCAGACCACGTTCCCGCTGGGCAGCACGCACCACTTCCAAATTTTCCCGTGCAGTACTTGCTAGCCTTTGCCCCACGCGAAACCCGAAAGAACATTGCGAACCTCCTCCTCGCGCACCAGCAGGCATTTCCGAAACATCGCATTCCACTCGTCCTTGTTGGTTCGGGGAGCGTGCCCGCCCAAGATGGCGTGATGCACATTCCGTACCTACAGCCAGAAGCGCTCTGGCGCGCTCTGGCAAATGCACTAGCATTCATCTACCCGTCACTGTACGAAGGCTTTGGCTTTCCGCCATTGGAAGCAATGGCGCTGGATGTTCCCGTCATCTGCAGCCACGTCACCAGCTTGCCGGCTGTCGTTGGAGACGCCGCGCTCCTGGTTGACCCTTGGGATCCGGCGGATATAGCTGAAGCCATGGTGACGCTCGTGCAGGATAGTGCATTGCGTCAAACCTTCATTCAGCACGGGCAAGCGCGGGTGAAGCACTTTACCTGGGAACGATGTGCCGAGCAAACCGCAGCAGTCATTCGTGAAACCATACCCACCTATGCGCATCGGGATTGACGCTAGATTTTACGGAAGTGCTGGAAAAGGACTCGGTCGGTACACCGAACGGCTCATCGCGCACTTGGAGCAGATTGCTCCACCAAATGACGACTTCGTCATTTTCCTCCAACAGGAAAGTTGGGACGCCTACCAGCCCGCGAACCCGCGTTTCCATAAGGTACGCGCGGACTTTCGCTGGTACAGCCTGGCCGAGCAGCGGCAGATGCCAGCACTCGTCCGGTCGGCAAAGCTGGACCTCATGCACTACCCCCACTTCAACGTCCCACTGCTCACGCCTTCGCCCTTCGTCGTTACCATCCACGACCTCATTCTCACGCACTTTCCCACGCGCCGCGCCACCACCCTCGGGCCAGCGCTGTACTGGTTCAAGCACCTCGCGTACCGAATCACCTTGAGCCGTGCAGTGGCTCGGGCAAGCCACATCCTTACCGTTTCCCAGTTCACGGCGTTTGACATTCAGAAGTACTTTGGCTACGACCCGAAGAAAATTAGCGTCACCTACGAAGCGGTCGACACCTTCCCCAAACCCGCATCCAATGACCAGGAGGTGTTGCGGCATCTTGCAGTACCCGGTCGCTACCTCCTCTACGTTGGGAACGCGTACCCGCACAAGAACTTAGAAGCGCTCGTACACCTCCTCCAGCTACTCCCGCAAAAGTACGCCGACCTGCACGTCGTCATCGTCGGGCGGCCAGACTACTTCCTCACCCGGTTGCAGCAGCTCGTCGCCAGCACGCACCTGCAGGAGCGCGTGCACTTCCCTGGCTACGTAACCGATGCCGAGTTAGGAAGCCTCTACCGTAACGCGCACGCGTACATCTTCCCGAGTTTGTACGAAGGGTTCGGGCTACCCCCACTGGAAGCTATGGCCCAGGGCACGCCCGTCATTTCTTCCAACGCATCCTGCATGCCAGAGATCCTCGGTGACGCGGCACTCTACTTCAATCCCAAAGATACGCGTGGTATGCTGGCAGCACTTGAACGCCTGGATGTGGAACCGAATTTGCGCCCGCAGCTGGTTGACAAAGGCCGACAGCGCGTAGCGCAGTACTCGTGGAAAAACCTTGCCGCAACTACGCTCCAGGTGTACCACTCAAGTGCACAATCACCCCATGAAGTTTAGCAACACCCAATCGAATATTCCTGACGAAAACGTCCTGGACTTGCGCACCCCGCGCACACCAGTGGGGAGCACGCCAGACGCCGAGACGTCGCGGCGCAAGCACGTAGACTTCCTGAGCGCCGTTGAGGATGGCGAGCACGCCATGCAGAAGAAATTTTCTGCGTGGTTTACCCGCACGCCTAATCAGAAGCCGCCAATTGACACTGAGCCAGATTTGCCTGAAGTTCCAGAGCCAGCGCCGATGCCACCTGTGGTGCGAAGAACCTTGTCACCTGCACCACCAAAAGCAACCATGCCGAGTGCTGGACCAGTGCGCTGGGGACCCGCCATACGCTTCGGCACTTTCGTCGGCCTCTTCCTGCTCGTGGTCATTGGCGCGCGGTTTGTGGGTAGCGTGCAGAAGGTGAAGGGTGACGTGCTCGGTACCTCTGCCGAAGCATTGCAGAACATTGTTTCGGCAACCACGGCGGCGCAGAACCTGCAGTTTGGTACGTCCAAGACCGACTTCACTGCTGCGCACGATGCGTTCGTTGCCGCCGAACAGCAGCTGGAAGGTGTCGCGGGAACACTGAAAGACCTACCGGGTGCAGGGAAGATTTCGCGTGCCGAATCACTCCTCCAAGCTGGGCAAGCTATCACCAGTGCGGCAACGTACCTTGCGGATGGTGCCACGGCACTGGGGACGACCGCTCCCGCAAATTCCACGCCGCTCTTGGAAGTCATCAAGCAATTCCACCAGAGTTTGAATCCGGCTAGTTTGGAGCTGCAAAAAGCAGCGATCTTGCTGCAGCAGGTGCAGGTGAACGATTTGCCCGAGCAGTACCGCCAGACCTTCAGCGACATCAAGTCCCAGCTCCCGAGCATGCAGCTGCAGTTCCAGCGCTTGCGCCAGGTAGGGGACTTCCTGCAGCAATTCCTGGCTGCCGATGGAACCACGAAGCACTACCTCATGGCATTCCAGAACACGAATGAAATTCGTCCCACGGGTGGGTTCCTGGGGAGCCTGGCCATTGTCGACGTGCAGAATGGCAGCGTGCAAAAGGTGAACGTACCATCCGGTGGCGTCTACGACTTGAGCGGTCAGACGAGCTTGCGCTTCATTGCCCCGCAACCCCTGCAGCTCATCCAGCCCAACTGGAACTTGCAGGATGCGAACTGGTTCCCAGATTTTCCCACGTCCGCCAAGAAAATTCTTCAGTTCTACAACTCTACGGGTGATGCAGCGGTGGATGGCGTGATCGCGGTAACCCCGGCCGTGCTCGAATCGTTCCTGCAGCTCACCGGCCCGGTGACTGTCCCGGAAATTGGCGTGACGTTTACCGCCGACAACTTGCAGACCCAACTGCAGACCATTATCAACCAGGAGAAAGCGCAGGATATTACCAAACCCAAGTTGGTGCTGGGTTACCTGACGCCGAAAATCCTAGAACGTGTCTTCGCCCTGCCGCAGACGCAGCTGTGGCAAATGCTGGGCACGTTGCAGAACCACCTCATTAGCCGCGACGTGCAAATGTACTTCACCGATGCCAGCGCCGAGCAAACCATTTCGGATCTTGGCTGGGGTGGTCAGCTACGGACGACGGACCGCGACTTCGTGCACCTGAGCCGCGCCAATATGGGTGGCGGCAAAACCGATGGCGTCATTGACGAAGTGGATAACCATGATGTGAGCGTCGCGAGTGACGGCACCATCACGGACACGCTCACCATCATCCGCAAAGATAATGGCCAAGCGAATGATGTGTTCACCAAAGACGTGAAC
>CAIPSZ010000004.1 GCA_903867845.1 Candidatus Kerfeldbacteria bacterium
AAATACGATTATGCCAAGGAGGCGTACTGTGCAAACCCGAGATGGATTCTTGAGAACTGTAAAAACCATGCGCGGAGCAGAGCCAATGATGGTGCAGGCTCTGCAGCCACTGGTGAGTGAGATTTGCAGCATTCCGCATACCCGGCAATTTCGAAACGACGTCGCCCGGCGCGTGCTGGACGCAATCACCTTCGAAACTGGCCAGTCGTTCCTTCCCAAACCCGACGTCAGCGATGAAAATTTTTCCGAAACAGTTGGCCTGTCATTCATAAGTAGTGGCAACGCCGACTGCCCGGTGGAGTGGCGAAGCTGCATTCCAGAAGATGTGTCCGTGGCGCTCATGACGTTTTACGTTCGGGCGTATCACGCCCTGGACAATGCCGCGAGCCCAATCGACGCACTCGAGAGCGTGGAGCTCCTCCTGGACCAGCTCCGCAAACTCCCGGAATGCGATCTCGCTTTGCGAAGAATTTCGCTATTCGACTTCACGCCGCGGCGAGGAACGCAAAACTAACGCGCATAAAAATTCCCCGAGTCAGTCTGACTCGGGGTTCTTTTTATCCTGAAACCCTTGACAATGTGCATGAAAATGTGTACGTTCAACGGTTCTGTTTGCTTACCAGAACTTTGAAAATCCAATCACCCGAACGGTTTTACCCGTTCACCATTGCAGGGGGATCTCTGCTACAACCCTGGAGCGCTTCAGAAAAGAGAAAGGATGTACGAGAATTTCGATTCACGTGCAGCATATCGGGACCACCAGCGTGAACCGGGAATGGGCTTTGTCTGGCTCATCCTGATCGCGCTCGTCGTATCCGCAATAGTCAAGAACGTCACCAAAGCTGATTTCGAACGGGCGCAGCAGCGGACTGCAGCCTACAGCGATGTCCGCGGAATCGCTGAACGGTTCTACGCGCTGTCCACGCCAATTGTTGAAGCGGCCAAGAAAAAAGGTACTGACTACGGGGCCATGGATTTCATCCGTGACCGGAACGCCTTGTTCGCTCTGAATGATTCCATGTTCATGGTGAATTCCACAGCGCCTTCAACCATTAGCTGGTTAGATGAGCTCGCGTTACGCAATATCGAAGCGCAGGGCAAGCTTTACACATTCGAGATCAGCGAAGCTGAACGCGTGCTTGGTGCGCCGCCAACCATGCGCGAGACGCAGGAACGGAACACGCACTTCATCCTGCACGCACCGGTCGCACTAGCGCGGCACTACTGCTGGTTTGGATTGTTCATCATGCCATTCCTCTTGTTTGCTCGGATGATCGTCGTGCGACGGTCGTTGAAGCAGACGGCAGTAGAAATTTTCCACCACCCATTCTGGCTTGCAACGTGCAGCATGCTCTGGCTATTCATGGCCTTCAAGCATACTGACATCCAACCTCGGGTAACGGCACGGTTCTTCTACCTTCGCTTCGCCTACATGTGGAGCGAGGGGAGAATGTTCCTCACGGTTGCCGAGAAGAATGAGCTCCTCCGTGCAGCAGGCAAACCCGGCGAGAGTGCCCGGATCATCTTCGCGATGGTCAAGGCGGCACCGGCCCTGGCTACCGATGCCGGTCGTCGATACGCCATCATCAGCTGTCTCACTGCCTTGTTCGGCATTGGATCGTTTAGCTCGCAGCCAGTCATGGCGCAAACGACGACCGACCAGTCGCAAGTGCAGCCGGTAAAGCCGACGCTAAACGTAAGTGGTTTCGCCATTTCCACGCTGGCGGGTAACAGCCACCAGCAAGGTGTCGAGCTCAACTACTTGCGCGTGACGCCGACGTACCGGTCTGGTCATTGGTCATTCTCGGGACAGTTCAGCCCCATTGGCGCGCTCACCCGCTGGGCATACGCGCAGTACACGGGTTCTGATTCTGGTGACGTGAAGTGGAGCCTAGAAGCGGGTCGTCTGATCAGCAACTACGCGTACACTCCATTGTTCCCCGCGCCGAACGCAGACCAACTAGTTCGCTCGGCACTGGATGACTTTGTCAACGTGCCGTTCTTCGACAACGGCGTCCTCGTGAACGTCCGGTACCACGGCCTGGCTGCGCGCTTCGGCGGGCTGAACGGCAGTGGCGACTATGACGATGACAACAAGCAAATGGACGCGACGGCGCGTCTGACGGCGACCAGTTCGATTGGCACAGTTGGGGCAACGTACCTCTCTGGCATGCAGCCAGATGGGATGCGCCAGTTCTACGGCGTGGATATCACCCTTCCGATCGGTCCGTGTGTTCTGAAAGGTATGTTTCTGGAGCGCAACTACATACATGTTCAGAATGACGTGGCTACGCAGGTGATTTTCCGCGCTGGACCGACAATAACCTTTGCGGCGCAGTACGAGCACGCGAGTACCCAAACCGGTTCAGTCCAGTACGGTGATGTAGGCCTGAACTACTGCGTCAGTAAGCAGACGCGGCTCATGGGGCACTGTGTTGTCGGTACGGGTGCAAACCCGATCTACAAGCTGCGCCTCGTGCAATCGTTTTAGAGATGATTCTGTACTTTCGTTGGACTGGTTGGTAACAACCAGTCCTTTTTTTTCTTTTCCTACCCAGTTATCATCAAATGCAAAAACTCGAGCCTTGCGAACTCGAGTACTTCATTGAAGAATTGGTCGGGGTGGCGGGACTTGAACCCACGGCCTCTTGCACCCCATGCAAGCGCGCTACCAACTGCGCCACACCCCGACAATTACTGCACGCTAGATGGTACACGCAGGATGGTTCATCGGCAAGGGCTAGTGGTCGTCTTTGCTGTGCTTGGCCGAGCCAATCATGTTCACCATGCCGTTGAAAAGCTCCACGAAAACGTGGTCAGACCCTTTACCGGAAAGCTTGAGCTGCACGTGGCTATCACCGTGCGAGATGTCGTACATGCCTTTGCCAAGGATGCGGAAGGGACGGCTCACCCGGTTTGCAAACCACCACGCAACCAGGAGGAAAACCGGTAGCGCAAACAGGTCGACTATGCCAATTGCTTTTAGCAAATCTTTTCGATCTGCATTGACGAAAGTTGAAGAGAGGTCAACGCCGAGCACTGCAACGGTTTTTCCAGAAGTATCTTTTACCGGTGCGTAGCCCGAGAGCCACGCCCCCCACTTATCGTAGGTAATTCCTGGGTCCACACTGGGATGCTGGAGACCCGCCTCGAGCGCGGGAAAGCTCCTTGTGTCGTACTTCTCCCCAAGACTTGCCTTTATTTCAGCCTGGTCGATGATACCATCACCATTCCGATCCTGCGTGTCTCGGCCGCTCACCACGAACGTCATTTCATGTGCAGTCTGCGTCGGTCGAAGGGTGTAGATGTCATCAATCTTTGGGTTGCCATCCATCACCGATTGGAAGTAGTGCTCAAT
>CAIPSZ010000005.1 GCA_903867845.1 Candidatus Kerfeldbacteria bacterium
CGCAGGACGATCCACTCGTTGACCACCTTGGGGTCGCGTCCGCCGGTGAAGAAGGCCTCCAGCCACAGCGCTTGGCTGCCGGGCGCCACGATGCTTTTCAAGCGCGTGACGAGGAAGACGGCTTTCAACGCGATGACGACCACCAGGTACCTGCAACCGAGGGGGCAAGGGTACGTGAGGAGACTTGTGCGTTTCCGGGACAGCCACCAGCCACTAGCCCCCAACCACGTTGACCACACACACGTACCGGGTGAATCGCAGCATCATCTCGTTGGATCGAGGGAGGTTGCGTAGCGTGTTAGCGAGGAAGCGAAACACGTACAGGTTGAAGAATTCCACCAAAAGAAGGGGCAGAAAGTAGACCAAGACGGCGACAGCAATTTGGAATTCCGTAGCGTTGAGGGTGGCGCCCGCGCTGCCGAGAGAGGTGGTGGCGGCAGCGGCGGCGGTGGCCGTGGTGCCGGTCACCTGCAGGGCGCACGCGTAGCCCGTTGGCGCCAACGTCGACGTCAGCAGCATCAGCACCGTGGTGCCGGCGGGGACCCCCCAGCACATGCCGTGGTACCTTTTCATCAGCTTTCCGTGGTCCGCCGTTTGCGGCAGGAACAGCTGCGAGACGGCTACGTATGACGAATGAGAGAGTGCAGCTGTCCAGAGGAAACTTGCAAACCCAAAGTAATGTGACACCACCGCCTTGAAGATGCACAGCGCGTTGGATGAACACCCTGCATTGCTGCCGTCCAGTACAGACACCACCGCGAGCATGACGTCGGACACGGACAGGAACAACATGATGCTGGACGGATCCAACGGGTCAGGCTTCCGTGCCGTCCGTGCAAACCCCCAAAAGACCGCCATACACCCTAGGATGGATGTGCAACCCAGTACCAGCAACGCGTTCTGCAGCTCCGGTTGGCCCAACGTTGGGCATGACGACATCGTTGGTGATATGTTATTAGGACGTTCGACCACAATGGCGATCGTTGTCCCGTGCGTGCTGGGGAGGTGATGAGCCCATGTGATGCGCGGATTCACGCGCCCACCGGTGGTTACTGCGTAGCCTCTATCTAGCCAGTCCCGACGTCCCGACTTCAGACCGACCGAGGCCCGTGCGTATATATACCGGTACACAGGCCAGGTGCCAGGTACCGGTACCCGGGGGTACGAAGCAAAAGGTTGCTAGCTTCGCCACGCCATATAGTGCTTTCTTGGATTATCAGTAAAGATAGTGATATTTTATTTTGAATTATTTACTGACACGGTCCCGCCTCCTCTTTCTGGTGATGATTTAACGGATACGAATTCCGCGGCCATTACTGCTGCCGGTGTCACGATTGCATCACGAGGTGCAGTTGTCCCCACCGCAGTCACAGGCAACGCCAGGAACCCCCGCGCCGACCGCTGCCGCCTGCCGCTTATGCAGCATGTGCGCGCTCCACCATGTCAGGTCGCAAGCCGCAAGCCGCAAGCCGCCATGTCCGCCCGCGCCTTAGCCTATAGCACCGGCCGTGGCGCCGTGGCTTTTGAATTTTGAACGCTTTTGAAAATTCGATTCTCCCCAATCCCGCACCATCTGTCGACTTTTTTCGGCGGTTTGGGAAAGTCATTTTTCAATACTACTTCTAGGCGCCCGTTATTGTCGCCTGGATATAAGTACTTCAAGAGTACTAAAGAAGAAAGTAGTAGAGAAGTGGACAACAACCCAGAACCGGACAACAACAACAATAGAAAAGGAATATGGAAAAGAATTTTTGCAATTCCGAACATATGCCACAAAAAGTAAAAATGCTCAAGAAGCACATGAAGCCATCCGCCCTTCACATATGGCCAAACTTTCTGCTGGTATGAATGATGAACAAAAGCGTCTGTATAATCTCATTTGGCAACGCACCATGGCCTCTCAAATGGTCGATGCTCGAGTAGCTCGAACAAAGATCATGGCAAATGTTTCAAATGAAAAAATTCCTGACTTCACTGCCAATGGTTCACGCGTAATTTATGATGGTTGGTTGAAAGCAGATCCAGAATCTCGAGGTGAAGAAGTCCAATTACCAAAATGCGAAAAAGGAGAAAAGCTCGATCTCATTTCAGTTAATTCATTGGAAAAGCAGACTGAGCCACCTGACCGTTACACAGAAGCTGGTCTCATCAAAGAACTCGAAAAGCGCGGTATTGGACGCCCTTCTACTTATGCATCTATTTGTCGTACGATTGAAGACCGTGGTTATGTAGAAAAGCAAGGTCGTGCCCTCAAACCAACAGATACAGGTGACGTAGTCTCTTCATTCCTTGAAGAATATTTTCCAACGTATATTAGCGACACTTTTACAGCAGAAATGGAAAATGAATTGGATGAGATAGCCAACGGTGAACGTACATACATAAAAACCCTTTCAGATTTCTATGGCCCATTCCTAAAAGAAGTTAAACTCAAAGACAAGCTTGCCAAAGCTACTAATCTTGGTGTCGCAGATACTAAATTCAAATGTCCAAAGTGTGGCAGTCCCATGGATATCAAGCTTGGCCGTATGGGAAAATTCCTTTCATGTTCACGCTATCCAGATTGTGATGGTGCACTCATGCTCGATGGTATGGAAATAAAGAAAGATGAACCTATTGGTACTGATCCAATCACCGGTCTTCCTATTTTCGTACTGAATGGACGCTTTGGTCCATATGTTCAATTGGGAATTAAATTGCCAAAGACTAAGAAAATTAGAAGTAAGAAATTAGGAGTTAGGATCATGAAGTTAGGTGGAAAAACAGAAAATGAGACCGGAGAGAATACTAGTAAAAAAGAAATGCTTGCAATTACCCCAACACATAGCTCCGAACATTTAACTCCTCCCGTTAAACCTCGCATGGCTTCAATTCCAAAAGGTGTTGACCTTGCTTCAATAACAGTCGCTGATGCAATGAAATTTTTGAGCGTCCCACGTATTCTTGGAATTGATCCAAAAACCGGTGAGAAAGTCACTGCTTCAATCGGTCGTTTTGGCCCATATGTTGTTTGTCAAAAAAATTTCAGATCAATCAAAACTCCACTCGATGTCTATAATATTACCCTTGAACAAGCACTTACCCTGCTTGCTCAAGAAAAAAAAACTCGTGGATTTACCAAGAAGAAAAAGGAATAAAAAACACCCGGCCTACCTAGGCGGTGTCTGTGAAGGAAACTTTTTTCAAGGCAAAAAAATATTTAACCACAGATTCAACATAATTACAAGCTAAAATTCTTCAACGAATAAATCTCTTCATTTTCCTCTTGTTGTTTTTCTTTTGTTGAGCGATCGTCCACAGCTGGTGCATTTGGATCTAACTGTACAACAGAATCATTTACTAAACTTGTCACTTGCAACTTATCACTTGCAACTTGTCCCTGATTATTCAACTTCTCAAGCAAAATCCGTAAATCCTCAGGATTGAAGAAATCAATTGTAACCGTACCTCCCTCCTTGTGCTTTTCAATGCGAACGCGTGTGCCAAGTGATTCTGTAAAATTCTTCTCGAGTTCAATGATAGTTGGATCGAGATACTTCGCCTTGTTACGGATCTTTTCGGTTGCCACACGACGTGAGAGTGATTCAGCTTCACGTACTGTGAGCTTCTTTGACATTATCTCTTTAAATAAAACAACTTGCTCTTCTGGTCTATCAACAAGCATAAGAAGTGGACGAGTATGACCTTCAGAAATTTTACCTTCAGCAAGTGCATTCAAAATTTCATCTGACAGAGCAAGTATACG
>CAIPSZ010000006.1 GCA_903867845.1 Candidatus Kerfeldbacteria bacterium
ATGAATATACTAGCCACACAGGCGAGAGCGACGACAATGAAGAATGCTACATTAATGGGTATAAACATATTCATCGAAATTCAATCATTTGGTAACCATGAAGTGACCCGTCAAGAGTACCGACGTTAATACGATGACAATGGGAATGACGAAAATACCAAGGATGATAAGAATGAGACGTGAATATACTGCTTTCATAGGAAATGGATATTGTTTGAATTAGAATGTAAAATGTATGCCCCACCCTGTAGTGTATCGAGTGGGGCATATGTTTACCAGGACGGCCACCAGAACGAGTAGTGACGATGAAAATTCTGCGCGTTCCAATTCCAGCTATGGACGAAGAGCGAACATGTGTGGGAGGAGTTACACCAAACATTGCCATATGGCATGTTCAGAATATGATCCATACCTTCTGCCCAGCACATCCATTTGTACCAGACACTACCAAAGAACAAATTTTCGAAGCAGTCACTGTAGATAAATCCACCTACTCCAACACCATTGTAGTCAAGACACCGAAAGCCAGCTGCTGAGGATGTGCTAGTCCTCATCTGCGCACAGAGCATAGGGTCATAAACAATATCAATTGACTGACGGCTTTCATCACGGACGGAACACGACTCTGTTCGCATATCCATGCCAGCAATAACGAAACGGAGTTGGTGATCTCCAGGGGTGACGCCTGGGACTTCGAATGTGCCGTCATCATGGATTGTCGCAGGCATGCTATCGATGAAAATCTGCAGGCTATCAGTCGGGTATGTACAGCGTATGTCGTACTCGCCGTCAGGACGCAAGCTGATTTTCACCTTCGTGCCACCGGGCACATCCGTCCAGGTGTCGAGTTTGAAAAACTTCTCCAAACGAGCATCAGGCGGTATGGAATCTCGTGGCGTTAGCACAACGCCGTAAAGCTGTCCTTTGTACGTCAGGGTGGACGTATCCGGCGCCTGGACAGGATTCTTGGAACTACACCCAGCGATAATCGCTGCGAGCAGCATTGCTACGATACTGAGAATCTTTTTCACGAGATTCTCCTTCCTGTAAATGAACGTTATTGTTTGTGCCACTCACCTCCTTTCCTGGGTAGATGAATAGCGGTTTGCTTTACTAAACTTAGGCTAACATAGAATTTTCAACTTTTTGGGTGAGTTATCCACGACAAAACAGCGCCGTCGCGACGGCGCAGATTTCATCTACTACTGCTCGGGGGTTACGAAGAACGTTTGAGCTTTTTGGCTATGACGCAAAGTAAAACCCCAATGACAAGTATGAAACACGATCCCCACAACTGGACCGGGCCGCTCCCCATCTGGGAAAATACCCAGGGACCATGGATGACCTGGAGGTAGTGCTCGTAACTTGCATGTTCGTACGCAAGTGTCGCAAACCAACCCAAAGGCACGATAATACCGAGGGTGAAAAGCATGCCTGAGTAAAAATGCTTCATGCTAGTTGTGCTTTCGCATGCGCAAGACTTTGTAGTCCCGCATTACCGCTATGAGCATGCCTACTGCCCACGCCAAACCGCAAAAAATCCAGCCGAGCCACGGGTAGAGCGCGTCCATGTCGTAGCGGCTGTACGCTGAACCTGCGGGGGTCGTCTGCTTCACCCAGTACTCGAAGGCGTACGGCTCGGCGAATGAAAGGGCGATAAAGTACACGAGCATGCCAAAGGTGAGGTTGAAGAACTTCTGCTTCGAAGTCCCCGGAAACCATGCAAGTGCCAGCGCAAGAATGAAGGGAATTCCAACTTGAGCAATAATTTTCACGGTCGTGGTATCCCCTAGGTGCGCGCGGAAGTAGATGAGGAGGGCGGAAAGTATCGCTGCACAAATACTCACTAGGTATGGGAGGATTTTCTTCATAGACGTTGGGCATGAAAACGAAAAACGCACGCTGTAAGACTACCACTTTTTTATACGAATTTCACGATATGGCAAAAGAAAACAGCCTCTGCAGAGAGGCTGTTTTAATGAAGTTACTATCGTTTTTTGGCGTGGAAGATTTCCACGTGGTGGCTGTGCGGTTCGGGCCGGCTTTGGTGGCCCGGATCCTGCACGAGTTGCTGTCGGTCTTCCAGAATAGTGAAGCCGGGAAACGTTTCAGCAAGCTGGCCATCGGCAAAGAAGGTTCGATTAGGTTCACGCGTAACCGTAGCTTCCAACATAGTGAACACGCGCAGGAGTACTTCGCCACGTGGTTTCACCACGCGGTTGATGTGCGCCAGAACGTCGGGCATATCGTCAGGAGGGACAAAGGTCAGGACGTCTAGGCTACTCACCAAATCGTATGTATACGAAGCGGTGCGAAGGAAATCCTGTAAGCATTGATGAAAGAAAAATGCATTGCGCAAGTTCAATGTAGCAATACTCGACCGGGCGATGGTTATGGCATCGCCGTCACTGTCACACGCTTCTACGTACCAGTCCAGTCTCGCTGCGTATAGCGCGTTCGTCGCAATGTTGCACCCAAGATCCAGGTACCGTCCCGTCTTTAGAAAACTACGAAGGACTTTCTGAAATAGCGGGTCCACCGTGTCGCGGGAGCGAAATGGAAGCAAAGGTTTCTTTGTATTTCCACTCATGCCTTCTTCACCTCCGGCAAGACGTGGTACTGCGCGAACTGTGGGTACACGCTAGTGGCGTGCAAGATGACTTTGCGGAAGTCACCGGTCTGCTGCCAGGCTTTCTCAATTTCCGCACGCAACAGTTGATGCATTTTATAACCATAGTCGCATTCACCCATGAAACTTTCGGTGAACCACTGATTCAGAAGAACAGAAAGCGCTTCCTTAATATGACCAAAGGCTTCTGCTCCTACCTGCTCAGTTACCCACTGTTCAAAGTAGTAGTGCACGAGCATGTGCTGATACTCATGGAGGAAAAGGGCGATTCGACCAAAGTATTTCTGGTCACACCTTATCCA
>CAIPSZ010000007.1 GCA_903867845.1 Candidatus Kerfeldbacteria bacterium
CGCGCCCGCACCCATACCATTAGCGCGCACTCGGTTGCGTAACGTGCAGGTCCGACTACCGTATCGTACTTACCTTAAGCCCGACCATGGCATTCTTTGGAAAAAAACTCGGTATTGACCTTGGCACCACGAATACCCTCGTGCACATGCCAGGGAAAGGAATTGTTCTCAACGAACCCTCCGTTGTTGCTATAGCCGTTGCGGACAAACGCGTACTTGCCGTGGGTGTCGAGGCAAAGGAAATGCTCGGCCGAACACCCGATACTATTGTCGCGTCACGTCCGCTCAAGGAAGGGGTTATTGCCGATTATAAAACTACCGAAGCAATGCTCCGGTACTTCATCAACAAAGCGCTTGGCGGTGTTCGCTTCTTCCGTCCAGAAGTCATGATTGCCGTGCCAGCGGGAATCACCTCTACGGAACGACGTGCCGTCATCGACGCGACCATACAGGCTGGCGCAAAAGCTGCGTACATTATTAAAGAGCCCATTGCGGCAGCCATTGGTGCCAACATACCCATTGGCTCAGCATCGGGTCACATGATCATCGACATGGGCGGTGGTACGTCTGAAATTGCTGTTATTTCATTGGGCGGAATTGTCGCAAACACCTCGGTGCGCATTGGTGGGAATAAGTTCGATGCGGCCATTCAGGAGTACACCCGGAAGAAGTACGGTGTTGCCATTGGCGAGCGTACAGCCGAAGAACTGAAAATTCAAATTGGTTCTGCCTTACCCATGGAGGAGAAGCTTTCCATGGACGTTCGCGGACGAGATATGGTGAGTGGTTTGCCGACGACGTTACACATGACTTCAGATGATGTAACCGAAGCAGTTCAGAATGAACTGGCTGGGATAGTCCAAGCGGTGAAATCCGTACTGCAGAACACGCCGCCCGAGCTCTCCGCTGATGTGATTGATAAGGGCATGGTCCTCTCCGGTGGGTCGAGTTTGCTCCGGAACATGGATAAGCTTCTTACCCAAACCACCGGTGTACCGGCATATGTTGCTGATGAAGCCTTGCTCTGCGTGGCAAAAGGTACAGGGGTCGCTCTGGATAACTTGGAATCGTACAAGCGAAGCGTCCTCGCGACGCGCTAGGTATGCGCATTGGCATTGACGCATCACGTGCGAATCTCGAGCAGCGCACTGGTACCGAATGGTACGCATTCCACCTCATCCGCGCACTCGCCCCGCTCTTCAAACCAGAAGATCGTATTCGGCTATACGTGAAAGAACCGCTTCGGGTTGAGTGGGGGCCATTGCCCTCGAATGTTCAGGTACGCGTTCTCGGCTGGTGGCCAACGTTTCTGTGGACGCAACTTCGCCTATCCTGGGAAATCGTGTTCCATCCGGTAGATGTCCTATTCGTACCAGCACACACCATTCCATTCCTCTCGCCTCGCCGTACGCTGACGACGTTACACGATATTGGATTTGAACACGCGCAAGAGCTCTACGGGCACGAGGCAATTGGAAAACGGAAGTGGACGAAGCGTTTGCTCAACCTCGGTGTACAAGTGCTTACCTTTGGCCACTACGGTGCAAGCGAGCTTGACTACCACCGTTTTTCAGCGCGTCGTGCCATTGCCAGTTGCCCAAAAATTATTACTATCTCGGAGTACTCCAAAGAAGATATTTGCACGACGTACGGTGTTGACCCAGAACGAATCATCATCATTCCAAACGCGCACGACGCCATCCTGTTCAATGCAAGCGTTCGTGAACGAAAAGCGGAAATTACCGAAGCGAAAGTGCGTGCTGGCGTGACCGCGCCGTACTTGATGACGATTAGTCGTATTGAGAAGAAGAAGAACTCCCTTGGTCTCGTTCGAGCATTTGCTTTGCTCGTATCGCAACCAGCGTACGCGCACTTGCAACTACTCCTCGTCGGTAAACCGGGTCTGGGCTACGAAGCGATTACCCAATTTATCGAGACGAATGGCCTCACCGCGAAAGTGCTCTTTCCGGGATGGACGAGTGAGCGTGACGTCCCACTCCTCATGGCTGGGGCTGAAGCGTTCATCCTCCCTTCATTTTTTGAAGGTTTTGGCATTCCCGTGATCGAAGCGATGGCAGTAGGAACACCGGTTCTGTGTAGTAATACCACCGCCCTCCCCGAAGTCGTTGGCGGTGCAGCTGAGCTCTTTGACCCAACATCACCCGAAGCAATTGTTGAAGCGTGTACCGCGGTACTTGGGAACCCAAACCACCAAGAAGAACTCCGTACTCGAGGAATGGAGCGTGCTTCTGAATTTTCATGGGCACGTAGTGCCGCCCTGCTTATACCGTATTTCTACCAACTGTAGGGGAAAAGCGCTGCCTTGCCAAAAGTGCATTTTTCTTGTACATTCACGCCAGTCTGCGCACACCACTCACCCAGTACCAAGTCGCCTCTATCGGACACGAATCGCTCGTGGAGGCGTTACGCTTTTACGCAAAAAACTCAAGCTCTGGCCATAGCTTCCTGATTACTGGACAGGATGAACGAAGCGTCACAATTCTGGCAGAGTGGTTTAGTCGACGTGCCGTATGTACGAGCGATGGGCCAGAACCTTGTGGAAGCTGCAGTGGCTGTGCCAGCGTGCTACGAAATGATCAGCAGTTCGTGCTCACTCCCGAACGTGATGACCGTGGGAAGTACAGTATTGCTGCAATCCGGGCAATCCGTGCGAACTTGCAGCTTCTACCAGCAGGCACCACCCAGCGAGTGGTTTTCATTCCTGATGCAGAAAACCTCTCGCTAGCCGCGGCAAATGCATTGTTGAAAATTCTTGAAGAACCCGGCATTCGGTGCCGATTTGTACTCGCGTCAACTCAACCGCTGCACGTGCCTGCTACAGTACGATCGCGAACCGTGCGGGTATTTGTCCAACCGGTGCCCATAGCGCGCATGCAAGAAGTTCTGCATCAAGGTGGAATTGCGGTAGGAGATGTAGCACTTCTCACGAAGGTGTTCCCAGGGCAACTCAGCCGCGCTTGGGAATGCGCGCATTCTCCGGAATCCCTCACTGCAGTCAAACAGTATGACCGTATGGCAACAGCACTTTTGAACAGTGCGCTTGCCGAACGATTGCACGTAGTAGATGTTCTCCTTCCTGGAAAGACTGATGCTGGCCAAACACGCGCCGTCTTGGGGAACTTCCTTGCCTGCTTTGCCAAGCATGTACCAAAAACACATCTCGCGCACGTACTCAATACCTGTCGCACGCTCCGTACGAATGCTAACCCACGCCTTGCTCTAGAATCACTTTTTCTCTCAACCCTATGAGACGACTATCGTACGCCATCATTCTCATTCCACTTTTCTTATCGGCTTGCGCCATACAGTTCCAGACCAGTTCAGGGAATGGCGCGTCCAAGGCAGATGGTGGCATCTTCACATCACTCGACTACGGAGACACGTGGACGCAAAAAGTTTTTGTCCGGCAGGAGGTGAAGAGCACAGTGACCATTGGGAACATGGACATTGGGTCAATTACCTTCGATCCAACGGATAGCACGACGGCGTATGCAAGCACTTTTGCAAATGGCATTTGGAAGACCGTTGACACTGCGAGTACGTGGACCCAGACAGCCTTGAAGACCGGGTACGTCCAAGGCTTTGACATTGACGCGCATGAAACGAAAACGCTCTTTGCGGGCGTTGGGAATACCGTGCAAATGTCAACGGATGGTGGAACAACGTGGACAACCGTGTACACGAACCAACCGGGCAACACCATTACCCAAGTGCGCATTAGCCCGGCCGATGGGAAGCTTATTTACGCAACGACAAACGGTAACGTGCTTCTCAAGAGCACTGACCAGGGGACGACATGGAAAATACTCTACCAATTTCAAGATGATTACGTGAAACGTCTCACGCTCTTGCGTAGTGATCCAAAAATTATGTACGCCGTTACCACTCGGTCACTATTCCGTTCAACAGATGGTGGCGTAACCTGGAACGATTCAATGGGGCAAGGTCTGGCCGCGGTGAACGGTTTACCGGTAAACGATTTTACCTATACCGATCAAAAACCGACGGTCATGTTCGTCGCTTCGAATGCTGGACTCTTTCGAAGCCTGGATGCTGGATCAACGTGGAGGCTTGTCCCCACAGTCATTCCAACGAGTACCGTTCCAATTCTCGCCGTCGCAATCAACCCGTTCAACGATAAGGAAATTTACTTTACGGCAGGTGCAACCTTCTATAAATCCATCGATAACGGGGTGACCTGGCAAACGCTCAAAACAGTCGCCTCAACTCGAGATTACCGAATCCTCCTCGCCCATCCTCGTCGACCCGGACTGTTTTACCTCGGGACGGTCTACGTTAAGAGAAAGTAACCTTATGTCAATCGCTGAACAACGTAAGGCTGATTTTCAAAAGTCCCTAGAGTTCCTCCAGCAGG
Organism: Candidatus Kerfeldbacteria bacterium; assembly: GCA_903867845.1. GTDB lineage: Bacteria > Patescibacteriota > Patescibacteriia > PEXW01 > PEXW01 > CAIPSZ01. The sequence continues at coordinate 4,397 of CAIPSZ010000007.1, forward strand.
AGCTTTCGGGTTTACGAACTGGCCGAGCGAATCCTTCCATGGTGGAGCACATTGTCGTTGATGCGTACGGTGTACCGACGCCACTGGTCCAGCTGGCGAGCATTACCACACCCGAGGCGACGCAACTCCTCATTCAGCCGTGGGACCCCAATGTGGTGAAGAGTGTGGAAAAGGCAATCCAAGCATCACCGCTGGGTATCAACCCAACTGTGGATGCAACTGGCATTCGCCTCGCGTTCCCACCGCTCACGCAGGAACGGCGGCAAGAGCTCATGAAAGTTGTTCGTGAGAAAGCCGAGATGGCGCGCGTTTCTGTTCGGGCGATTCGCGAAGACATCCACAAGCAATTGAAGCAAGCCGAGAAAGACGGGGCGCTCTCGGAAGATCAGGTCGAGCAGGAAACGAAAAGCTTGCAAGCAATTGTCGAGACATTTAACGAGCATATCGCACAGGTGGTAGAAAAGAAGAATACCGAACTCTCGACGATGTAGCATGGGTACACTCCTCACTTTCATTATCATCCTCGGCGTTCTCGTGTTCGTTCACGAACTCGGGCACTTTGTCGCCGCACGCATTGCCGGTGTTGGGGTGAACGAGTTCGGCTTTGGCTTCCCGCCAAGGTTGTGGTCGGTGAAGCGCAAGAACACCACCTACAGCGTAAACTGGATTTTCGTCGGGGGGTTTGTACGCTTGCACGGTGAGGATGGCGAGGAAAACGATGCGAACAGTTTCACCGTTCAGCGGCCGTGGAAACGTGCGGCAATTCTCCTTGCTGGCGTGGTCATGAATGTGGTGCTTGCCTGGGTCATTTTTTCAACTGGATTCCTCGTCGGCTTGCCCACGGACGTGACGAGTGGAACGCCAGCGGGTTCGCACCTACGGAACGAGCAAGTGCAAATCGTCGATGTGGCCACTGGGAGTGGGGCCGCGAAAGCTGGCTTGCAAACTGGTGATGCCATTGTGAGTCTGAATGGCGTGACGATTACGTCTGTAAGCCAAGCACAAGAAGTGACGAAAACGGCAGGTGCAGCAACTATTGAAGTCGTGTACCGGCACAGTAACAAAGAGGTGCATGCACCGGTAACCCTGGCGCTCATTCCTGGCACAACCACAACTGGTCTAGGCGTTGGTTTGGTCCAGGCTGGGTTGGTATCATTCCCGTTTTTCCAATCATTGTGGGAAGGTATGCGAGCTACCGGAACGTCACTGGTTGCCATTGTCGTTGCGCTTTGGGGTTTTCTCGTGAATCTCGTCGTGCATCACCAGGTGGGTGCTGACGTTGCTGGGCCGGTCGGTATTGCCGTGCTCACCGGACAAGTTGCGCGGCTCGGGTTTGCGTACCTGCTCCAATTTGCCGCACTACTCTCACTTAACTTGGCGATCATTAACATTCTCCCAATACCAGCACTCGATGGTGGTCGCATTCTGTTCCTCATCATCGAGAAGTTGCGGGGAAAGCCGTTGAGCCGGAATGCCGAAGCGCGAATTCACAATACCGGATTCGTGGCGCTCCTCGCTCTCATTGCACTCGTTACGCTGCGTGATGTCGTTCACCTGCAGTTTATCCAGGATCTTTGGAAGAAAATTTTCTAACCTTATGTACCAATCACACATTTTCATACCAACCCGCAGCACGCCCGCCACTGACGAACCTTCGAAGAACGGCAAGCTCCTGCAGCAGGCCGGATTCGTCGACAAGCTCCACGCCGGCGTCTACTCGTGGTTACCTTTGGGGTTGCGCGTGCTCAATCGCGTGTCAGCGATTGTACGGGAAGAATTGAACCAGCATGGCGCGGTGGAGATCCTCATGCCCGCACTCCAGCCAAAGTCCCTGTGGGATGAAACCGGGCGCTGGGAGAAGCTCAAGGAAATCATGTACCAGTGGGAAGATGGCAGCCGTCACCACGTGGGTCTCGCCTCGACGCACGAAGAGGTCATTGTCGACCTCATGCGCCGAGCAGATCTGACGTACCGGGATATCCCGCAGAGCATGTACCAGTTCCAGTGGAAATTTCGGAACGAGCCACGGGCGAAATCGGGCGTGCTCCGTGGCCGGGAATTCTTGATGAAGGACCAGTACAGTTTTCACGCGTCCGCTGAAGATTTAGCAACGTACTACACCGGCATGCAAGCGGTGTACCTGAATATCTACAAACGGTTGGGTTTGGACGCGCATGTGGTGGAAGCATCTGGTGGGACATTCACCAAGCGTCACAGCCACGAGTTTCAGGTATTCAATCCTGCTGGTGAAGACCGGCTGCTACGCTGTGAGAAAGGGGACTACATCCAGAATACCGAACTCGGCACTCCCACGGTGTGCCCAACGTGCGGCGGAACGATGGTTGAGGAGAAGAGCATTGAAGTAGGGAATATTTTTAACTTCGGTGACTACTACGGCACGACCATGCGCTGCACCTTCACTGACCAGCTGGGGAAGCGCCAGCCGCTTTTCGTGGCGAGCTACGGGATTGGGATTACCCGGCTCGTCGGAACAATTGCCGAAGTGCTCGCCGATGAAAAAGGTTTGGTCTGGCCGAGCAACGTCGCGCCTTTCTACGGTCACGCTTTGCTCGTCGGGAAAGTTGATGATGCCTTGCGCAAACGCGCCGAAGCATTTGAAGCGAGTATGCCCGAAAATATCCTCCTCGATGACCGCGACGTGAGCCCGGGGTACAAACTGAAGGATGCTGATCTCATTGGTATCCCGTTCCGGATCATCTTCAGTGCCCGACAGGGTGAGCATGTGGAAGTAACCGAACGGGCTACCGGGACAACCGAGGTCTTGACAGTTGACCAGGCTCGCGCGAAGCTTAGCGCTCTATGATTTTAGACCGACTCTTCGGCCGCTTTTCCCGAGACCTGGGCATTGACCTGGGAACCTCGAGTACGTTGGTGTATGTGAAAGGGAAGGGGATTATGATCAGCGAGCCGTCTGTCGTCGCCGTGAACACGCGCACGCAGCAAATTCTCGCCGTGGGTGCGGAAGCCCGAAAAATGGTCGGGAAGACGCCAAGCCACATCATTGCGGCAAAGCCCATGGTGGATGGTGTCATTTCCGATTTTGAAGTAACGGAAAAAATGTTGCGGTACTTTGTCGATAAGGTGCACCGCGAAGGTTTCACCCTTATCCCACGTCCGCGCGTCGTCATCGGCATACCACTCGGGGTGACGGAGGTAGAGCGCAAAGCCGTAGAAGACGCGACGCTCCACGCTGGTGCGCGTGAGGTGTACCTCATCGAGCAGCCGATGGCCGCGGCAATTGGTGCCCGACTGCCAATTCAAGATGCAGCAGGAAACCTCGTGGTCGATATCGGTGGCGGGACGACTGACATTGCGGTGATTTCCCTTGGTGGCGTGGTCACGTGGCGGAGCTTGCGCACGGCCGGCAATGCCTTTGACGCGAGCATCATCCAGTACTGCCGCGAGCACTTCAACTTACTCATTGGCGAGCGTTCGGCTGAAGAAGTGAAGATTAGCATTGGCGGTGCTACTGAGCAGTACGATGATCTTGAAGGGAAAGTACGTGGTCGCGACTTGATTAGTGGTTTACCCAAAGAAGTAACAATTAACGGGAAGCACGTCCGTGAGGCGCTCACCCGGAATTTGCGCATGCTCGTGGAGAACATTGGCAGCGTGGTGGAGAGCACGCCACCCGAACTCGTCGCAGACATTCACCAGCGTGGCATTCTTCTTACTGGCGGTGGCGCGCTGCTCCGCGGCCTCGGTGACCTCATCCAGCAGGAAACGAAAATTATCGTTCACGTCGCTGACGACCCGCTCACCGCAGTCGTTCGTGGCACCGGTATTGTTCTGGAAGATCTCGATAACCTCCGCCACATGCTTGTCCTCTCCACCGATAGCGACAGTCCGGGAACGAAGCGCTAGCGTATGCCATCGCCCTGGCGTCGTATGAGCTACCTGGGTTGGAGTATTGCCGCTACGCTCGTCGTTGCGGCACTCATTTCGTTTGGCAGTTTAGCGCCACTACAGCGAATTATTGCGCCAGTGTTCGCGCCCATTGGACGTGCTGCCAGTGCGGTCGTGGAACGGTTCCGAGCAATGTCCGCAGGGCAAGCCGACCGGGCAACACTTCAGAAGGAGAATGACAGTTTGAAACAGCAACTCGTTTCTACTGAGCTGGATCGTGCAGCGCTGCAGCAGCAAATTGCCGAACTCCAACTCCTTCGTGATGAAGCCGACTTTCTCAAGCGTCGTTCGTTGAGTGGCATTTCTGCGCGCGTCATTGGACGAGCCGAGAGTAGCGCGCAGTTACTCCTCGTCGATGCTGGGACTGCCCAAGGCGTAAAGCTTGGGCAACCCGTGCTTGCGGCAGGTGGAGTATTGGTAGGTATTGTGAGTGACGTCAACACCTCCACCAGCAACGTACGACCACTCACCGCTGATGGCACGAGCGTGGGTGTCCGAGTTGATCGTCCGGATGGCCCGACCGGTATTCTCGTGGGAGAACGGGGTACTGGCATTCGCCTCACCCTCGTGCCCAAGAGTGAAACATTACAGCCAAAGCAGAGCATTATAACGTCAGAGGTAAACCCGCAAATTCCCAGCGGTATTCTCATCGGCACCATTTCCTCGCTCCGCACCGTTGCGGGTGCACTCTTCCAGGAGGCTACCATTATTCCCACAATCCCATACGAGCAGCTCACCGTGCTAACTATTTTGCGCTAGCATGAAGCGGGTGTTCTACATCATTGGCATACCCCTGGCCTTTGCGCTGCACGTTGCGATGAGCGCACTCCTCGGACGGGGCTGGCCACCCGAGCCGCTCGTGGTCTGCACGATTATCGTCGTGTGGTTACAAGCGCCACGCGTTTTTGCGTTTACCATTCTCCCGGCTGCCGCGCTCCTGGACCTCATGCAGGCAAACCACCTCCCACTCGTTATTGCGAATGTGCTCTGTGCCTGGGGGGTGACGTTGTTTGTCCAGCAACGATGGCTTACAAACCGATCGACCGCATCCCTCATCGGCCTAACGAGTTTAGGGCTGCTCTGCACTACAATCGTAACCGCCATCATTCTCTGGATTGCTCACCTGGCGAGTCTCACAAGCGTTGGCGTCAGTTCGTGGGTGACGAGTTTGAATCTCTTCATCCTCATCACTGAATGGGCGGCTGCAATATTTATAGGTTTCCTGCTCCACACCGTTGCAAAGCTCTTAGGACGTTCGTTCCTCTATGCCACGCACTAATCCCTTTGACGTCGTTCCACCATCTGGGTTAGGTCGTTCTCGCGTGCTTCGAAATTTTCGGAGCTTTGAGTTTGGTGATTCCACGCTCGATTCGTACGACACCGAAACGCCCTCGCTGAAGCACCAAGTTGAGCCACGGCGTTTGCAATACGTGAGCATTTTCCTCGTTGCAATTATAGTTGCACTTTTTGCTCGGGGCTTGTGGCTACAGGTCATTCACGGATCGGTACTGCACGGTGCTGCGGAAACCAATCGAACTCGCGTGAGCACCTCTGCAGCGCCTCGGGGGATTATTTACGATCGTAACCATAACCCCCTTGTAGAAAATGTTGCCGAGTTCACCCTTTTTCTCGTTCCCGCAACCCTACCTCGCGAACAAGACCAGCGGGATGCTGAACTACAAACTATTGCCACGCTTTCTTCCGTGCCACTTACGACCTCCTGCGCCGCCTGCCCTCCTCCCCACTCCCCA
>CAIPSZ010000008.1 GCA_903867845.1 Candidatus Kerfeldbacteria bacterium
CGCATAAGGCGCTTCGTCGTATCCACCTCGATGCGGTAGAACTGCGCCATTGCGGTATGGTGCGTTGGATTCCCACCATTCCATTCAATTTGCGGGTCACTGACGAACACATACGCATTTGCGCTTGGCCCGGCAATGGCCTGGACTTCATTAATTCCGAACCTGAAGAAACCATAGTACCCACCACCAACCGTGGTGCGGAAGAGTATTGGTGTACCAATTTTCTCCATCGTCTTTACGACGTACTCTGGTTCCCAGGTATCCATGCGTTCGCCTTTTTTTGGGTACTGAGTGAACCACTGGTCCCCAACTTTGACAAGAGCGCGAAAGCCGATGCTCTCGGACTTTGTTACCGGGAGGAGAAGTTCGCGCCAATGTTGCAGCAGAAGTTTGCTCGCATCGGGACCGGCTTTTATGCCTGAACGAACACTACCCCCACGCTGCATGGCGACAAGACGGACACCATTTGACCACTCATGGCAGCTCACGTCCAAGACGAGACTTTCGTTGCCTTCGTGTGAGACGTGGGCTAAGCGACCCGTTGCCACGAGGTGTGCTATAGCCAAGCCCTTTTCGGGAATGCGACATCTACTTCCGGAGTAGCTGCAATTGTTCGCATCCCCAAGCTGAATGATGTACGGATCCGAATCTGGCTCACCATCACGGCGATGCTGCGTGCGCCGACGGTCAAGGTAGCACTGCTGGATAGCCGGTGGCGTATTACCGGTGTCTTCCGGATCAATGCCAGCCTGCTCACGGTGCCAGGCTCGTGCGTGAGCGGCGTGTGCCCGAACGTACTCATCGGCCTGGGGGCCGAATCGCGCAAGCAAAACCGGATCGGTGAGGGCTTCTGACGCTCGGAGGATCTGGATGAACGGATACTGGTATCGGCGGCAGTACGGCTCGTACTCCACGATGTGCACTGGACCGAATTTTCCAGCTTCCAGGTCTAAGAATTCTTTTTGGGTAATTCTTCCACCCCAGCGATCGCGATTTTCATCTTTGTACTGCCAACTATACGCCTGGCGGATCCCATCTAGCGTGGCCAGTGGGCCAACGCCATGCGCAATGATAAGCAGAAGTTTTCCCGATGCGCCAATGCCGTAGTACTCGGCCGTGAGGGTCGTGTAGTACGTTTCCCACGGTTCATCACCAGGTTTTGTTGCAAGGCGAGCAGCGACGATGTCTGGCATAGTGGCCAAGCGCCCGCCTTTGCCGGCGAACTTCGTGGCGTGCTGCCAGGCGGCGGGTAAACCGTCTTGGTGGTAGAAGGCCATCGCGTGTGCGAACGGCATGTTTGATGTAGCTCCCATCGAGCCTCCTTTCCCCGACTTAGGGGTTTTAGGATGTTAATGTGCACCCGCGCATACGGCGGGGTTGCAAAGTTGATGCAACACTTCCTCTTACCATCACCGTGCCTCCGTGTCTAGGGGCAATAGCAGTCAATATGCTTTGGGTTTACTCTTGACGTGGGGAGGGAGTTTCCGTACACTGCGTGGGCATATGGATATCATCCTGGAGACCGCCAAAACGAAGCAACGTACCGACCTACCCGCCCTCAAGCCGGGGATGGTCATCAAAGTGCACCAGAAGATTAAGGAAGGCGACAAAGAGCGCATCCAGATCTTCGAGGGCACGGTGCTCGACGTCCGCCATGGCCAAGGCCTGCACGGGACGTTTACGGTCCGCAAAGTGTCGGAAGGCATTGGCGTGGAGCGCATCTTCCCCTTCCACACCCCCACCATCGCGAAGATTGATATCGTCAAGCAGTTCAAGGTTCGCCGCGCGACGCTCTCCTACCTCCGCGAAGGCTACAAGAAGCGCTTGAAGGAAGTCCGCAAGGACACCCCCAAAAAGTAAACCACGCGGACGTGGTGCAATTGGTAGACACGCTACCTTGAGGTGGTAGTGCCCGCAAGGGCTTGGAGGTTCGAGTCCTCTCGTCCGCACCAGTCAGAAAATGTGCGAAATGCGGGGGCGATTCGCCACCCTCGGCCAGCGGAAAACCGGAGGGTTTTGCTTTGCAAAAGGAAG
>CAIPSZ010000009.1 GCA_903867845.1 Candidatus Kerfeldbacteria bacterium
CCGTGAGGTCGTTCAATGGTAGGACCGAGAGAAGGGGTTGACAGGATCCCGCAGGGTTCGTAAACTAGGCTCCACAAGGGTTTTAGCACTCGTTACATTCAAGTGCTAAATACCCCTCTCGCAGCCTCATAATCATAAGGAAAACCTATGCAGCTCAAACCCCTGGGCGACAGGATTGTGGTGAAGCCCGCCACGCAGGAAGAAGTGACCAAGTCCGGCATCGTGTTACCCGACACGGTGGATAAGGAGAAGAAGGAGCAAGGCGAAGTTGTGGCTATTGGCACGGGTGAGAAGATTCTCAAGCTCGGCCTGAAGCTGGGTGATGTCGTGCTCTTCGGCAAGTACTCGGGCGACGAAGTCGAAGTTGATGACACTGAATACAAGATCCTCAAGGATGAGGATGTCTTGGCAATTCTCGTAAAGTAATTTCGCAAAGGAATACACTATGCCAAAGCAAATTCTCTTCGACGAACAGGCCCGCGCTCTCATTAAGAAAGGCGTGGACAAGCTTGCGAACGCGGTGAAGATTACGCTCGGGCCCAAGGGCCGGAACGTGGTGCTGGATAAGGGTTACGGTTCACCAACCATTACCAACGATGGCGTGACCATAGCCAAGGAAATTGATTTGGAAGACAAGTTCGAGAACGTTGGCGCCCAGCTGGTACAGGAAGTGGCATCCAAGACGAACGACGTTGCGGGTGACGGCACAACCACTGCAACGCTACTTGCCCAGCAGATGATCACCGACGGATTCCGCGTGCTCGCCGCCGGGGCTAACCCCATGGTCATGCGCCATGGCATTGAGAAGGGCGTGAAGGCAGTCGTTGACGAACTCCACAAGATTTCCAAACCCGTGAAGAGCACGGAAGAAGTTGCGCAAGTTGCATCCATCTCTGCAGCTGATCCAGAAGTTGGCAAGCTCATTGCCGAAGTCATGGAAAAGGTCGGTAAGGATGGCGTCGTCACGGTTGATGAATCGCAGACCTTTGGCATCGATAAGGAAGTTGTTGAAGGTATGCAGTTCGACCGCGGCTTTGTGAGCGCGTACATGATCAACAATGCCGACCGCATGGAAGCGGTGTACAACGATGCGAACATCCTCATCACTGATAAGAAGATTTCCGCGCTCAATGACATCCTGCCGTTGCTGGAGAAACTGGCGCAGACGGGCAAAAAAGAATTAGTCATCATCGCCGACGACGTGGAGGGTGAAGCCCTGGCCACGTTCGTGGTGAACAAGCTGCGCGGCACATTCAACGTGCTGGCGGTGAAAGCCCCGGGCTTTGGCGACCGCCGCAAGGAAATGCTCCAGGACATTGCCATTGTCACCGGTGGCCGCGTGGTCAGCGAGGACATTGGCCTGAAGTTGGAGAATGCCGGCCTCGACGTGCTCGGTACAGCGCGCAAGGTCATTGCCACCAAAGAGAATACCACGATTGTGGAAGGCCGTGGTGACAAGAAGATGATTGAGGAACGCGTGAGCCAGCTCAAAGCCGAGATCAAAACGACCACAAGCGACTTCGACAAGGAGAAGCTCCAGGAACGCCTGGGCAAGCTCGCCGGTGGTGTGGCGGTCATCAAAGTCGGTGCCGCAACCGAGACGGAAATGAAAGAGAAGAAGCACCGCATTGAGGACGCCTTGCACGCCACGCGCGCAGCTGTGGAAGAAGGGATTGTCCCAGGTGGCGGCGTCGCGCTCATCCGCGCCGCACACGTTTTGGACAACCTCAACGTTGAAGGCGATGAAAAGGTCGGCGTGCAAATTCTGAAGCGCGCACTTGAAGAGCCGGTTCGTCAGATTGCGCAGAATGCGGGCAAAGACGGCTCGGTCATCGCCGAAGAAGTGAAGAAGCTCAAAGGCGGTCACGGGTACAACGCAGCCGAAGACAAGTACGAAGACCTCGTTGCGGCCGGTATCGTGGACCCAACCAAGGTCACCCGCTTCGCTTTGCAGAACGCCGCCTCAATTGCGGCTATGCTCCTCACCACCGAAGCCGTGGTCACGGACATCCCGGAGAAGAAGGATGCGGGTGGCGCTAGCGCGGGCATGCCGGGCATGGGTGGCATGGGCATGGGCGGCGGAATGGACTACTAGAAGAGTAAGTTATGAAAGTAAAGGAGAGCCGGAAGGCTCTCCTTTGTCATGCCGGACTCCGATCCGGCATCTTGCGCAAGATCACGGGTCAAGCCCGAGATGACAAAAAAGAAGCACCCGCTCTCGGTGAGAGCGGGTGTACAGAATTTACATTGTGAACAATGGTTTGGGATTGATCTCTTCGGCTTCACCAACACTTTCCTGCGGGTCAATGATCATTCGGGCATTCCGGATGATATTCCACGCCGCCGGTGGGAGGTACAGCCGATGCTCGCACTCACGAGCGCAACACTTGGGTGGCAAGAGCTCGCCATTTTCTCGAACCGTTGCCGCAAAGAACTGCTCTTTACTTACCGGTGAAATCGGGACCAGTTCTTGCTGGCACAACGGGCAGCAGGAGATGAGCACGTTGTCCTGGAGGACATTAAGGGTAGGTTGCCGAACTCGCCTCATGGACAGTTTCGGCGCCGCTTCGGCAATACCGATAATCACGTACCGACCGAGTGTCGCGAGCTGGCGTCGCACTGCCCGGCGCCAGTAGTCGTTGAGCTTCGGGTAAATGTCCGCGTGCTTTGCTACCCACTCTGGCGTTTGCTGCGCGAGCAGAATGCTATCGGCGACGATGTTCTTTGCATGCATTTTCCGTTTTGCTTGCAATGAACGTCGCTCATTAATAGCACTGACAATGACCATCACTTTTCTCGGATCCACAAAACCTCCGTGTTTGGTGTACAACGATGTTGGTGTCTGTTTCAGCAACCCAGTGTACACCTGGCCGTTGCGCCGTCAAGCGGGTGGTCTATACTACATCTACTATGGATCCAATCACCGAAAAGACGCAGAACACCGGCTTCAACAACCAGCAGTACTTGCTCGCTGCTTTGGGCTACGTGTGGTTCATTGGCGTGCTCATCATGATCATTAAGAAAAACGATCCGTTCGTGTACCAGCACAGTCGGAATGGCACGGCGCTCTTCATTTTGTCCGTCTTGTGGTTCATCTGGCCGCTGAATCTGCTGCTTGGCTCGTTGGATGGATGCTAAGAAAATAGACCTGATCCCGAGACCGCGAGAAGAATGTCTTTTAACGGTATGTAGAATTTCATTAAGAAACAG
>CAIPSZ010000010.1 GCA_903867845.1 Candidatus Kerfeldbacteria bacterium
CCCCAAACAAAAAAGCAACCTTTAACTACGACGTCTTGGAGACGTACGATGCGGGTATTGCGCTCACTGGCCCGGAAGTGAAGAGTGTGAAGGGCGGGAGCGTGAGCTTGCAAGGTGCCTACGTGAGCCTGCGCGAGAGCAGTCTGTGGCTGGTGCACGCGTTCATTGGTCCGTACAAACCCGCGGCTGCAGTCCAGACACACTACGTGCCCGATCGGGACCGCCGCCTCCTGCTGAAGCACAGTGAGATTGCCTCGCTCATTGGCAAGATGCACAGCGCTGGCTGCACGCTCATCCCGCTCAAATTTTTCACTAACCGAGGTTTAGTAAAAGTGAGCGTTGGTCTTGCGCGTGGGAAGAAAGCGCACGACAAACGATCCTCAATAAAGAAACGTGAAGTTGCCCGCGACGTTGCCCGCGCCATGCGGCAGAAAGGTTGAACATTCGCGTCGAGCTCATCACCTGATGATCTCCACGGGGATGTCCAATAGTTGATAGATTGCATTACGGTTGGTGTGCGGGTCGCCCTCGTTCGGCACGGCGTAAAACTGCTGGACAACTCGACAACTGCCAATAGCATTGTCAGCAAAGTGAAGACTGCGTTCGCTAACGCGTTCGCGCCAAGCTTTGCTCCGGCCCTCGCCTAAAAAACGATAGCCCATTCGCCCCGCGACCTGGCGCGGGAATCGCGAGTGTCATACTCCAGGCGTAGGTTGCGTGGGTGTGGTAACAGCGCAACCGAAAATCACCTCCACTAGATCCTGCCGAGCTTGGGTGCTCCATGCGTCAGGATTGAAACACCCGTGAACACCCTACACCTGTAGACCACCTACCCGCCGCATTCTAGACAGGGGCGCAAGACCCCTCATCTCCACCAGCCTTCGCCCCTTCGGGGCTTCGGCTGGCAGGCCAGTCTTCTTCAGCGAATGATCCTTGGCTTGCCGACCGACTTGATTTCCAGAAATGGCGAAGGCTGCCCTCCGTAGCTCAAGCGGAGCGCAGAGCGTAGGAGGGCTGATACATCCTATAAATGCATTACGTTTATATACTCCAACTTTTTGATGGCTCATTCTACACAGGCTACTCACCCGACGTTTTTGCTCGTCTTGAGGACCATAAACAAGGTAAATGCATCAGTACTAAGAATAAACGACCAGTGGACTTAGTCTGGTATTGCGCATTTACGAACAAGGTTACTGCTCTAAGTTTTGAAAAGTATCTAAAGTCCGGTTCTGGAATTGCCTTCCGTAACAAGCGATTTACACCTAAGTAAATTTTTGATCCTAACCATATGCCAAGAGTCATCAAAATTTACTCAGAAAACGATGTCTTCCAGAATATCGAGAAGCTACGTCGTAGTCGTGAAAAACGAAATCACCTTGGCCAGTTCCTCATTGAAGGAGTGCGGAACATCAACAATGCCCTGAAATATAGTTGGCCAATAGCCGCATTTCTGTATTCACCCGAAATGAAACTTTCAGGATGGGCAAAGGATATCCTGACCAGCTCAAAGGCGAAGCTCCATTACGAAATACCGCTGGCTCTCCTGCAAAAACTCAGCGGCAAGACCGAGACGTCCGAGCTCCTAGCTACGGCGGAAATACCCAAAGATGATTTTGAGAGAATCCACCTACATAATGACTTCCTCGCCGTGGTATTTGATCGACCCGCAAGCCCCGGCAACCTAGGCACCATCATTCGTTCCGGCGATGCCTTTGATATCAATGGCATTGTGGTAACCGGACATGCAGTAGATGTATACGACCCAGAAACCATAAGTGCTTCAACTGGTTCGCTTTTTGCGCTGCCAATTGTCCGGAAGCCTTCGCACACCAATCTTCTCCCCTGGTTTGCCGAGCTTCGTGAACAACTTGGTGAATTGCAGATCATCGGTACTGATGAAAAAGGTGAAAGTTCAGTAAAAGACGCTGATTTCAAAAAGCCCACAATACTATTAGTCGGGAATGAAACCTGGGGCTTGAGCGCCGCCTACCGTGAACTTTGTAGCAAAACTGTGCGCATCCCAATGCAAGGCTCCGCCAGCTCATTGAATGTCGCATCAGCTACGAGCATCATCCTGTACGAAGCCTATTGTCAACGCCGGACAAACTCCAGTGAATCGTAGAGATCCTTGCCGAAAAGTAATGTTTCTCTGCTATACTACCCCCATCTCGTTTCCTAACCCCCGACGCGTATAAGTACCAAACGTTTCCGCATCAACTTCCAAATCCGGCTCCCGGAGATCCAGGTCATTGATGCGGATGGCAAGTTCCTAGGCCCCATGCCTACCGAACGGGCTCTTCAGCTTGCAAAGGATCAAGAACTCGACCTCGTGGAAGTGAACCCCCGCGCAACCCCACCCATCTGCAAGATCATCGACTGGGGCTCGTACCTCTACCAGCAAGAGAAAGCCGAACGCAAGCAGAAGGCCAAGACCAAAGTATCCGAAATTAAAGGCATTCGCCTCTCGCTAAAGATTGGCGCTCACGACCTGGACATGCGGCGCGAGCAGGCCCTGAAATTCTTCGAACAGGGCGACCGCGTGAAATTGGAGATGATCCTGCGAGGCCGTGAACGGGCGCGCATGGACCTAGCGCGGAAAATCATGTCGGACTTCATTGGCAGCCTGGGCGATGATGTTGTGGTCGATGCCCCCATGAGCTCTATGGGTGGACGCCTGACCGGGCTGATCCGCAAGAAGAAGTAGAATCCCCACCCGAAACCCTTGACGAACCCCGCCAAACGGGGTAGATTCGAAACCTATGCCAAAGATTAAGACGCATAAAGCTACCGCCAAACGATTCCGCCGCACCGGCGCGAACAAGCTCATGCGCCGCGCTGCCGGGCAGGACCACTTCAATGCACGAGAATCTGGCAACATTACTCGCGGCAAGCGCCGCGACAAGCCCGCGCACAAGACGAACGTCCGTGCCATTCGCGAGCTCACTCCCCACGCCTAACCTATGCGCGTCAAACGAGGTACCAGCCACATCAAGCACCGCAAGAACCTGCTCTCCCGAGCCAAGGGCTACCGTTGGAAGCGCAAGTCCAGCCCCAAGCTGGCCAAGGTTGCCGTCCGCAAAGCTGGCCGCTACGCCTACATCCACCGCCGTTTGAAGAAGCGCGACGCCCGCGGCCTCTGGCAGATTAAAATTAACGCAGCCGCCCGCTTGAACGGCATGACCTACTCCACCTTCATGCACGCCCTCAAAGTGGCCAAGGTCGAACTCGACCGCAAGATCCTAGCCGCCATTGCCGAACACCAGCCCAAAATCTTCACGGCAATTGTGCAGCAGGTGAAGAAGTAAACAATCCTCAATAATCCAAAACACCCCGTGAGGGGTGTTTTTCTTTTCCACTTGGCATCACGATGGGCGCATGTTACAATCGCCCCGCTATCCCTTGGACCCGTAGTGTAGCGGTTAACACGTCTCCCTGTCACGGAGAAGATCGAGGGTTCGATTCCCTTCGGGTCCGCCAGCTCGTTTCGCACTTCACCCTTCGCCCCACCGTAGGTGGTTCTTCGGGTTGTGTGCGAATCCTCGCTTTACCCCACGAACGCGTGCTCGGCTCTTTGCGCCTGCGCGCCACATTCGTGGGGACCCCGCTAATGAGGGAATCGAAGCTTGCGACCCATTGGGAGCAAGCGGCAATTAATGCTGATTGGTCGTTTGTCCGTGTTCGAAAAATCCCCTAGGCTTACCGCATGTCTCGACTTCTTGCTTACTGCCGCCGCGGTCCGGTCCTTGCGACGTTCATTGTCACTGCCGTCACGCTCATCCTCTTCGCGCCCATTCTCCGTGGGTACGTCCCGCTTGCGGTTGGCTCGCTGCCGAAGTTAATGCCCGTGCAGACGAGCTCGTTCGCCCCGTCGAACGCACTCCGGGATGCGCTCGTCCAATCCTACCCGTACCACGCGTTCATTACCGAAGCATTTCGCCACGGCGTGTTCCCACTCTGGAATGACAAACTCTTTGCCGGTACGCCGTTCTTTGCGAACGGTCAAGCCGGAGTCCTCTCCCCCATCAAGGCATTGTGGTGGTGGCTCCCACCCGCGACCAGCTTCTCGCTCTCGGTTATCCTGCAGTTCCTCGTCGCTGGCCTTGGCATGTACTTGCTGACGGGGATGTGGAGTTGGCGAAAGTCATCCCGACTCATCGCGTCAATTGGTTTCATGCTGTGCGGCCCGTTCGTCCTGTGGAGCACGACGAGCATTATGAGTTCGGTCATGGCGTGGTTGCCGTGGCTGCTCTGGTGCATCCACGGTTTGCACCGCGATCTCCACTGGAAGTGGGCTGCGGGCATTGCCGTGGTGAGCGCGGCGACGTTCTTCAGCGGGCAAGTGCAAATTGCCATACTCGTCTTCCTTTTCAGTGTCATCTGGGCTGCTGCGTTCTGGCAGCGCAGTCAGTGGCAGCGGCGCCTAGTACTATTCCTTGCTGCCTTTGCGCTCGGCCTAGGGTTGAGCAGCGTGCAGCTCCTGCCCACGCTCGAAGCTTCATCGCAAGCCTACCGCGAGCCGGGTACCTTCAGCCTCACCTACCTCCTCAACCCGGCACACCTGTTCGCATTCAACGGAAAGAATGTGGAAGCCATGGCGACGCTCGCTGGGCCGAACATCCTTGGAACAACCGCGACGTACCGCGGGCCGGCAAACTTCCTCGAGGGTAATTTCTACGTCGGACCAATTATCCTCCTCCTCGCACTCGCTTCCGTTCGCCTATGGCGTAAACGTGTGTGGCGTGTTGCGGCGATTGTCGTGGGCGCCGTCGTGCTCGCCATTGCCTTCCCAACACTGAAAAGTCTGTTCGTAGATAAACTCCTGCCACCCCTCTCGCTCGCTACGGTCTGGCGTTTTAGCATCTTCCTGTGTTTTGGCCTTGCCGTACTCGCAGGCCTTGGTGCCGAAGTGCTCACTGAAAAGCGGCGCAAGGCTGGAGTAGTACTCGTGGTGCTCGCGGCTGCCGTTGGGCTGTGGCAGTGGCAGCACGTCTTGCCCTTTGGTCCACGTGCTGATCTGTACCCTCCCACGCCAATCCTGCAGGCAGCACAACCGGCAACAAGCACTGGCCGGATGTGGGCACGGGATGGCAACCTGGATGAGTACATGCCGTACGGCATCGCCACTATCCTCGGCTACGACTCGCTGTACCCGAAAACCTACCTTGACCTTTGGCAAGCGAATAGCACGCTCGTGCGGCGAAACCAGCTCGTCGTCAACAACCCAAACCCGAAATTGCTCGCAGTTACTGGTGTTGCCAGCATCCTCACGCTAACACCGTTACCGAGTGGCTGGCATGCGCAGCAGGAAGCAGCGCCCTGGGTACTCGCCGTTCCAGACGTCCCACAACCAACCCTCCACGTCGTGCAACGCGTAGTGTCGACCGATGATCCAGCAAAGCTACAAGCAATTGATCCAGTAACCGAAGCGCTCATTGCCGGAAATCCTCCCCGCGTTGATGTAACTACGCAAGGCACTGCCATCATCCTCGAGCAAAAACCAACGGCACTCC
Source organism: Candidatus Kerfeldbacteria bacterium (assembly GCA_903867845.1). GTDB lineage: Bacteria > Patescibacteriota > Patescibacteriia > PEXW01 > PEXW01 > CAIPSZ01. The sequence continues at coordinate 5,514 of CAIPSZ010000010.1, forward strand.
ACGTTCAGGCGAAGGCCACTGGTGCGACGGTGCTCGTCACCCCGCTGCAGTACTACCCGGGCTGGAAAGCGACGGTGGATGGAAAAGCCGTGGCGCTCCGACGAGTGAACATTGCGTTCATCGGCGTCCCCCTGGATTCGGGCGACCATGACGTTCGCATCACCTACCAACCGCACTCCTTCACCCTGGGGCTCATCGTCAGTGGGGCGACAGCACTCGCACTCATCATCATTACCATCGTGCGACGACGGCGAGCATCGAGGACGTAAGGCGCTACTGGGTAATCGTGTAACGAGTGCTAGGCACTTTGCCGGTCGCGTCGGTAACCGCGAGCGCGCCTTTGACGATAACCTGCTGCGTGTCAGCGTTCTTCAACTTGAGGTCGTAGAGGCCCGGTTTCATTTTGCCCAATGGGAGAATCATGCCTTCACTGGTGCTGGAATTCAAAAAAGACGAAACGACGTACGGCCCAACTGTCACTTGCATGCCGTAGACGATATTCTTACCAGCAATCAACACGCGCGCAGTTGCGGTGGCATTTTTCGACTGAGCAAAAACAGACTTTGAGAGCGAGGTGTACTTCGGCGCAGGATTGAAAAATTTTGGCGTTCCAGGAACATCAATTTTCCGAATGAGGTCATTCCAGCCATCCGAGGCGTACACCGCGCTACCATCCGGAGTAACCGCCACACCAGAAATACCCATGAAACGTGCCGCAAACCGGCTGCCATTGCGGGATCCTCGCTGCGAGCCACCCGCAACGTGGGTGACGAGTTTCGTCTGGGTATTCACCACGGTCAACCCAAAATCTGCCACGTAGAGGAGATTGTTCGGGCCTAGGGCAATGGCGGTGGGCAGAGAGAATGCTGGTATATTCCCAATACCTTCGTAGTTCCCCTGCCGGGAACCCGCCAGCGTTGCCACCGTACGAGTCGCGACATCAATGGAACGAATGCGATGGCCGCTCGTGTCTGCGACGTACAGTGTCGTGCCATCGGGTGTGAGCGCGAGGCCGCTTGGCGAGACAAAAGATGCTGACACGCCAATACCATCGGCTGACCCTGTAGCACCCGATCCAGCAAGCAGTGAGGTCTGCCCATCCGCGATACTCACCATCCGAATACGATGGTTGCCACTATCTGCGACGTAGAGTGTCGAACCGTCTGGAGAAATTACGATTCCCATGGGGCCGCGGAAGTACGCGCACCCGGCTTGGCCGAGAAGCTGCGTGACGCAACGGGCACCTTCTTGGTAGCCATTGTTCGTTGCACCGTTCGCATTTACGTAGCCTGCTCCGGTAACGAGCGAACTCGTCGGCGTGCCCGTAAGTGTTACTTTCCGAATGCGGTTGTTCCACCGATCGGCAATGTAAAGTGCGGTCTCATCCGGACTTAATACCAACCCACCTGGCGAGCTGAACCGCGGTGCCGGACTGCCATTTGCCGCACCTTCCACATAGTCATCAATCATGCCGCCGATAATGGTACTCGTCTGGCCAGTTGCCAGGCTAATCCGTTTAATCTGATTATTCACGATTGCGTACATCGTGCCCCCGTCTTTCGTGATGACGGACGCAGCGGGTCGGCCGAGGAGCACGTTTGCTTTTACCCCATCCACATTCCCAAAACGGGTTGAGCCAATGTAGTCCTCCTCATCCGCTGGCGTTGTCTTGCTGTACCGGTGAATCGTACCAATGCCAGAATTTGCGACGTACACCGAACCACCAAAAATGCGAATGCCCATGGGAATATCCAAGGACATCATTCGGAAGTCCGTGGCGAAGAGCGCGGTCTCTCTCGTCGTCAGGTTAATGGTACGGACGTAGTCGGTGAGTCCGTTGCCATCCGTGACGTAGAGTGTATTCCCATCTCGGGCAACGCCAGCAACGTTCTGGAAACGTGCTGCACCGCCAATGCCTTCCACGTACCCCGACGTCGTCGAACCGGCAACAACGGTAAGTGCGTTCGTCTTCACATTCAATTCCAGCACGCGATGCGAGCCGGTGTCCGCAATGTAGAGGTTCCCGTTAGCCGCGAGAGTAAGCTTCTTTGGTGTCTTCACCCCTTTCGTGAGCGTGAACACTTTACCACCAGTTGTGCTCACTTTTCGAATCGCATTCCCACCTGTATCCGCAATGTAGAGCGTGCTGCCACTCACGACGACACCCTGCGGGTTCGAAAGACCAGAGCCGACGACCGTGGTAACCACGCCGGTTGGGGCAATCTTCCGAATTCGGTTGTTCGCCGAATCGGCTACGAAGAGGTTGCCCTTGCTATCAAACGCCAGACCGCGCGGTTGGGCGAATTGGGCAACCGCTGCTTTGCCATCTGCGTAGCCGTACTCCCCTGTTCCCGCGTACGTGGACACGATACCGTTCGGCCGAACTTTACGAATGACGTTATTGTACGTGTCCGCAATGAAGAATGTTCCGTCCTTGCCAATTTCTAAATCTTCGGGGAAATCCAGTAACGCCTGCGTGCGCGTCAACCCATCCCCAGTGTAGATGCGGCCGAGAAAGGTAGAGACGTCACCGTAGGCAGCATGCGCAGGAACCATAAAACCGAGGACGCCAATAACGCCGAGGCTAACCGCGAGACTGGTAAACGTGGCACGGGAAGAAATGCGCATACGCCAGGGGGTTAGTGACGATTGTGCTGGTGTGTGTACGCGTACACTGTACCAACATTTTCAGGATAAAAAAAGAGAGATGACCGGGGGATCATCTCTCAAAAATGCATAAGGTGCGTGTTACCGATGCGGTTGAAAGTAGTAGGAGAACGAGAGTTCTCCTTCCCGCATTTCCGCATGGGGTGATTGATCATTGATGGTCAACCGAACTTCAACACGTTCATCTTGATCACCAGCAATGATGAACGGGTCTTTTGGGGCTACTTGCTGCCACGTTGGGTTTGTGGACGTCGAGTAAATCGCCGCCCAAATATTCAACGTTGGCGCTGGGTACGCATTTGGATCTGACGATTTGGAATTCAGCGGACTTACCGAATTCGCTGCACCGTCGGCACCAACGTACTCCTTGTACGACGACCTGCTGACATTCCCCACAGCGCGAAAGCAATTGTAGTGCGCATTTACTACCTGCACTACCGCATCACACCCACGAGGGATTTTAAACGTCGAAGGTGAAAACTTCTTGACGTTCACCGAAATCGTGTCGACTTCCACATCACTCCTAGCGCTCGACGCTCCGGTGGTAGCCCCTTCGATATCTGCATTACGCAGAACCGCATGGGCCTGCTTGCTGAATTTGTGCGTTGCATCCCCAAGGCTCATGAAACCCTCGAGATTGGTAGTGTCAAATCTAATCTCACCAGGTTTTACGTTGGATCCGAGTTTCAACGCACTGTCTTCGATATTGTGGCCGATGAGCGCGGCTGTTGTCTGCAGGCCATTGAGAATCCCCACCTTTAACGGTGCGGTAATATCCGTGGTCTTGGCAGCATCCGCAGTGTTCTCACCAATTCGCTTGAGCTGGCTCGCGTACTGCTGTGCCTTCGACTTGGGAAACACGGCCGGGTACAGAATGTAGTACCCAAACGTGAGGAAGAGTACGGCCGCGCAAACGTGACCGAACGTGTAGCTCCGCGTACCCGTTGCCGTCTTGCCGCCAAAACTGTAGGCGGCTCCGGTTATCAGGGCGATGACGAAGAGCGTACTCCACGTCTGGTACGCACTGGAAATGACAGCGCACGTTCCACACACGGCGAATACAATAATTGCAATGATAATGAAGCGTATCATGACGCTCCTCCTGTTCTACTTTTTGGTTTTATGCCGAATGATCCACCCGAGTACCTTGGAAAGGAGTTCGAGTATTTCATCTGCGGCGAGAATCGATGTGACGAAATAGATCCACTTGCCGCGTCCAGGCGATCCAGTTGTTGGACCACTCGTAAGGGAACTGAACCACTTCATTATTCCCGTAGCTGGCACTACTTGTGCAGCGCTGGCAGCGGGAGTCGTTGCCGCATTGGTTAGCGGTGCGGTACTGGTAGCGACGGTTGATCGCGTTTCTGGTGCAATCGCTCGAGATGGTGTAGCACCCGTTGGTGACTGTGCCACTGGCGGAGGTGTTCCTGCTCCAGCTGGTGGAGTCCCTGCGGTAGGTTGCACTCGATGCTGCTCAGCTCTCTGCGCAGCGTGTTCTCGACGCTTCTCTGCCATTCTGTCGATAAAATTCTTCAAATCCAGATACACTTCCTCACGCTGAGCGAAAGCCCAGTAGATAAGGGAAGCGATCCAAGAAATGACGAGCAGACAGAAAATGAAGAAAATCCAAAATGGTGAGATGACCCACCATGGTAACGTATCCACGGTCAGTGGATCCGCAACGACTTGGAGCGGAATAGTGTCCTTAGCCTTACCAGTATCTTTTGCAGACGTGGTAATGCCAAAAAATGTTCGCGGGTCAGACAAATCGTCAGATTTCAAAATCGACGATGTGTCCCTACCTGTCAATTCCGCCTGCATTTGCTTGGTCTGCGGGTGTTTCATGTGTCCGTACAGATTCATCCCCACGTAGATGAGGAGGAATGCAGATACGAGCGCATTGAACACTAACCACCTAAATGCACGCTCATTATTTGCGTGCGGATCAGTTGAGTGTTGTGCAACATTGCGTCTATGACGCTTGTACATGAGAACTAACACTAAAAAGGTAATGCTAATTCCAAGTACGTACAGTACAGTTAATCCGGTACTCATGGTTGAGCTCCTATTTCTAATTGTTCATATTTCGTTGTCAACGATCGCCAAGCCTCGTGGCTGGGCTACATCCATTGGGTTTCCCCACTAGTTGTAACGCTGGATAGTAGCACTGAACGGCGATTTTGTCAATAGATTATGCAAAATCAGTAACCATCCTCTCCCCGCTTGCCTTGACGCGAAAAATGTTGCGTGCTAGGGTCAGCAGTTCAATTGCACATTACTAACACAAGGTGACAAAGGAGGTTACCGTGTCTGTTTTCTTTGGCATCGTCGCTTTCATCGTTGCCGTTTTGCTTGCCATTGGCTTGCAAACGGCAAAGAAGGGTACGCAGTGGTTGCTCATCTTCATGGGCCAGCGTGTTCCGATTCGCATTTGCGAAGGCCTCGTGTGGTGGCCGCGATTCTTCAGCAAGGAAGTGTACAACATCCTAGAAGAAGAAGTCGTGGTGCTCCGCGATGACCAGCCAGATGGTCGCACGCACGAAACCATTATGACGAGGAATTACGTCGAGGTGATCGTCAGGAATTTCTCGGTTTTCTACTCCGTTGCGCGGCATGATGCGGCGCAACCAAAGAGTACGTTCTGGAAACTGGCCCGCTTCCTGGGTTGGGAGCCAGGGTACGACCTACTGGCATTCTCACAACTGGCCGACGCGAATGTATCCGGCGAGAAGAACGAGGTCGTACGTCACAACAAACTTGTTGAACGTATTCGAGAAATCGCACTCCCCGAGTTGCGAAAAAACGTCCGGCTCCACCGGTACGAAGAAGTCCTTGGGATAAGTCTCGAGGATGAGAACGTACCGACTACGGACCGTGAAGAGTTCAACGATGCTACGGGTGACATCACTGACGCGCTCCAGCTTTCCGTGCAGAAGAGCACGCGCTCGTCCGGCGTGAACGTTACGCTCGTACTCATCGGCGACATCGATCCCCCGCAAGTCGTCAAAGATGCTATGCTCGCGAAGGCGGTGGCGAAAGGTGAACGTGCTGCGGCACTCGTTCGTTTCAACGCGATTGAAACGATCATGACCGGGCTGCTGAAGTTTGCCAACGTGACCAACCCTACGCTTGAACAGGTAACCGCGCTTTACAGTGAGGTGCGCGGAAAAGACAACGCGAAATTGGCAGCCGAACGAACTGGCGATCTCGGATTGTTCCTCCAGGGCTTAGCCGGAAAGTACAATCCGTTTGCTTCAGCACAGAGTGCGGCCTAAAAGATCGATCTTCCTTCATAGCAGACCTCCCCGAGGTCTGCTTTCATTTATCTGTGGATGGCGTACACGCAGTTATCGAACAGGTCACGAGAATATCGCCATGCTCATCAGTACGGATAACTTTCGCATTAACTCGCTGCAAATCATCTAGCACGCGCTTGGTGGGGTGACCATAGGTGTTCCCTGCCCCAACGGAAATGGTGGCGAGTTGCGGGTGCACTGCTTGCAGGAATTGGAGCGTGGATGACTTTGCGCTGCCGTGGTGACCGACCTTGAGCACTTCTGAAGCGACATCGGCATGACTAACGAGGAGCATTGCTTCTACGGTATCGGGCGCGTCGCCAGTGAACAGCACATCTTCCTGCCCGTAGCTAAGGCGAAGGACAATGGAGCGTTCGTTGGTTGAAGTCGCTTTGGTGAAGCCATCTGGTGTTGGCCAGAGCACGTGGAGCTGCACATCGCCGTACGTCAAATCCTGCCCGGCTTGCGCTTCAATGACCTGCACGTGACGTCTTTCGATCGCCTGCCACAAGCTCATGTACCGCTGTGTCGTCACCGTGACATCGCGGTTGATGAGCACGCTGCGCACGCGACCCGAATCGATGAGGGCAATGAGGCCGGTGATGTGGTCACTGTCCGCGTGCGTTGCAACTGCCAAATCAATCGTCCGATCGGTGAGCGGCACGTGGCTATCGACTTCGCGCGTGAAGTCCTGACGAACGCCGCCATCAATGACAATGGTTTCGTGACTTGGCGTGCGAATAATCGTGCCGTCACCTTGGCCAACATCGGCGAACCAGATGCGAAGGTTCGCAGGCTCACGACTCTGCCACAGACCGAGGCCAGCGGTGAGCAGTAATGCCGCAATCACCCACCCAAGGGTTTTCCACCTAGTCGAAGAGCGGCTGGACATGGTCGTGGAAGAAGTAGATGAGCGCCAGAGCGAGAATGATGGCTATGCCACCGGCAACGAGGGGCGAAAGCGTCACACTGGCAAATGGCACACTTGCGGCGTACGTCGTAATGCCTTCGACCAGGCGCACCGTGAGCCATCCCGCCAGGCCCATAACCGCCGCGCTCATGGGCAGGATGAGACTGCACGCACCGGCGATTGCCACAAACGCCATGACGAATGGGACTATGGGAACGACCGCGAGATTTGCTAATGGCCCGATGATAGAAAGCTGCTGGAAGGTGATGAGAATCATTGGAAGTGTGGCAAACGTTGCGCCAAGCGTAGCGGCGAGCAAAGTACTTCCGGGTACGTACACCTTTTTCAGTACTCGCTCCAGTGGGCCGCTCAATGCAATGAGCCCGAAGGTTGCTCCAACTGAAAGCTGAAAGCCCACACTCCCCCACAGCAAAGTCGGGTCTAGGGTGAGCATGAGCAAGCATGCGGCAGCGAGCACGTTCAATCCTGCCACGCGGCGGAAGCACAGTCGCATAGCCACGGCGAGTAGCGCCATGACGGCGGCGCGGAGAATGGATGGCTCGCCACCAGTAAATAGCGTGAAGGCTGGTGCGAACAGAATGGTGATGAACGCGTACGTTCGTCGGGAGAGCGCCACGCCAAGCGTCGTGAGTGCTGCCAGGATAATGGAGAGGTTTGATCCTGAGACAGCTAGCACGTGGCTTAACCCCGTCGTGCGGAAGTTCTTGATGGTTTGGCTATCAATACCATCCGTCGTACCAATGAGCATGCCCGCGCCGAGCTGGGCTTCTTGGTCCGGCATGGCGAGCGTGAGGCGCTGCACGAATACCTGTCGACTCTGCACTAACCAGGCTGGCTGTGGTACGACGATAGGCACTGCCCCGTGCTCGCGCGCCACGAACGCGCCAAGCACGAGCGCGGTGAGAATCACCCCGCGTGCGCCCACGCGCCACGACACCACCACGCCTAACAGAAAGAGCGCGACGAGTACTTTCGCCGGAAACGGGGCAACGGGTGCAGCAGTAGTAATGCCGGCACAGGCGCCAA
>CAIPSZ010000011.1 GCA_903867845.1 Candidatus Kerfeldbacteria bacterium
GTTTTTGGGAGTAGTCATTCCAGGCAGGGAAAGGGTAGTAGTCGAGTAGTCATGGCTTTGATGGGGATTCGTGAGCCGATAAAACTTGCCAAGACACCAGCGATAGACAAAATGATCGCGTATCTCCATACTATCTTCTTTTCCCTGATGAATTTTACGAGTGCTCCTGCGCTCATACCGAGGCCGCCAAATTTATTCGTTGCTAATGTTATCTGTGGAGGTACGCCAAGAAATATCAAAAATGGAATTGAAATTAAACCACCACCACCGGCAATAGCTCCGATGAAACCAGACACAGTTCCAATCAAGGCAATGAGGATATATTGCGTTAGGGACATAGTTACAACCGCCTATTCAGAATAGACTCAGAAAAATCTACAAGCTCTATTGTGCAAGCTTGGTTCCGGGACTTGGATTCGAACCAAGATACCCGCCTCCAAAGGGCGGTGTCCTGCCATTAGACGATCCCGGAGTACACGACTACCCTAGCGTGGAATTCCTAGACCTTCAAGTACCGACGGGTTGCTACGAATGCGCTCATGGTGCTCAACACAAGTGCGCCGATGAACTGGAGGCCAATGACTGACCAGAAGTTACTCCCCAGTAAACCTGCCACTCCAACCGTCGTATCTTTGAAGAAGAACTGGTGAAGTGCGGGAGACGCACCCTGCCAGAGCATGATCATGGCAACCGCTGCAATGCCAGCCCCAATGAGACTGTACATGAGACTCTCCAGGATAAATGGAAGGCGAATGAAATTATCTGACGCGCCGACGAGACGCATTATGCCAATTTCCTCACGGTGTGTGTAAATGGCGATGCGAATGGTATTAATGACGACAATGAGCGAGAGTAGGGCGAAGACGCTACTCACGGCGACGCCAATATCCCGCACGCGGTTGGTGATGTTCGTGAGCCGATCAATGACCAGCTGGCTGTCCTTAAAGTCACGCGTGCTATCCGCTACGATCTTCGCGTTTTCGTCTTGATTGAGGAACTTCACAATGCTATCGAAGTCACCAATGTGCTGCGCTTTAATGGTGATACTTGCTGGCAGCGGGTTGTCGGTGAGCTGGGAAAGGAGCTGCTGGATATTCGCATCGTCCTTGTGCGTCTGCTTGAACGCATCGAGCGCTGCGGTCTTACTCGTGTACGTGACCGCTGCAACTTGTGGGAGTGCTTTAACACGGCTGACGAGTGCTTGACCTTGGTCTTCGGTAGTGTCGGCTTTGAGTTCAACGGTAACGTCAACGCGTTGCTCGACGCTCTGCAAGGCTTGGTGCCCAATGACGTTCAAGGCAGAAACCAGGCTAATGGAAAATACGGCGACGGCAATGATAATCGTGGTCACAATCGAGAGCCAAAGATTGCGCTTCGCATTCTGAAGCGCGAACCGAAGCGCGCGCGTGGTTTGCAGGAGCATCATAAGCGGTACTTCCCCGTCGCTTGGTCAGAAACAAGGTGCCCGTGATCGAGCACGAGCACGCGTTTCCGCAAGCCATTGACGATTTCCCGATTGTGCGTGACGAGTACTACCGTTGTGCCAAAGGAATTAATCTTCAAGAGGAGCTCGATGATCTCGTTGGCGTTTATGGCGTCAAGGTTCCCAGTTGGCTCATCCGCAAGGAGAATTTTCGGCCGGTGCACCAGTGCCCGGGCAATGACGATGCGCTGCTGCTCACCACCCGACACTTCGCGCGGGAAGCGTTGCTGTTTGTGCTCCAAACCGACAATTTTCAGAACTTGCGGGACAATTTCCTGAATCTTCCGGTGCTCAGCACCCGATACTTCAAGAGCGAAGGCGACGTTCTCGAAAAGCGTCTTCTGGGGGAGGAGTTTGAAGTCTTGAAATACCACCCCAATTTGCCGTCGGAGCAGCGGCACGTCCTTGTGCGAGATGTGCGTGATATCCCAGTCGCCAATGATTACCCGACCGGAAGTAGGTTGCTCTTCGGCAATGACCAGCTTGGCCATGGTCGTCTTCCCGGTCCCCGACTGCCCAACAATGGAGACGAATTCTCCCGATTCAATTGTGACGGTGACGTCCTTGAGTGCGACGACGCCGTGCGGGTAGAGCTTGGAGACTTTTTCAAAAGTGATCATTTGATATTCGCGTACCCAACATCAAAGGCCTTGAGCATGTCAGTGTACTCTGCAGTTAAACTACTCGCACCGAGGTTTGCTACGACAATAGTGCGACCGGTCTTCATGCCCTTCACTTGCGTAATGAGGCAGTACCCAGATTCGTTAAGAAAGCCAGTTTTCGTACCCGTCACATTCCAGCCCTTTGTCAGAATAGCGTTCAGGTTTTTAATGGTATGGCTGACCTTGGTATTGATGGTGGAAAACGTGTACGTCGTCTTCGTACTCGCACTTGTAATCTCGCTCCGTTGAAATGCAATTGCCGCCAGCTTCACGAGGTCTGCGGCTGAGCCTTGGTTCGTTGTTTCGAGACCGGTTGGGTCCGTAAAATGCAAGGTCGTCAGCCCTAGCGTTTTCGCTTTATCGTTCATGCGCTGGACGAACTGCGCTTGCGTGAGGCCACTCGTGCGTACCAGGGCAAGCACAGCATTATTCGCCGACCCAATGAACATAGCATGCCAAAGGTCACTCGCCGTCACCTGCTCCCCAGGATTGAGGTGGACGTACGCATTCGACCAGTTATCAATGGAATCCGATGTCTGGTACGTAATTACCTTTGTGAACGAAATCTTCTGATCGAGTAACACGAGTCCTGACATGAGTTTCGTCAGGCTCGCAATGGGCTGCACCGCATTTACATTCTTCGCGGCAACCACAACACCTTTATCAACGTCGTACACAACGCCAGATGCACTGGAGATGGGAAGTGCCACTGCTGTCGTACTGGTGTTGGCCGTAGTGGGCGCTGGTGTCGGTGATGATGGTACAACCGTATCACCGAGGACTTTCGGATCAACCACGGCCAAGCTCACGCGTGCCACGCCTGCGTTCTTGCCCTGGATTTTCTTAAACGCAGTGTACACCAGATCGATGACGCGTCCAGCGACGAACGGCCCACGGGAAACAACCCGCACCACAGTTGACTTGCCATTCTCCACGTTCGTCACTCTCAACTTCGTGCCCATGGCAAACTGATTGTTGGCGACACCATCTGGATTCTTCGCGCTGCGGTACCAGCTGGCCATGCCAACCTGCGTCGATCGATCATTGACGATGACGACGTACCCGGAAGTGAATACGCGATTCCCAGAAGTCCGCTCCCACACCTTGTTTGCGGGATTGTAGAACAGGGCAACTTGCTGGTAGTAGTTCTGCGCTGGGAGTTTCGACTGGACGACAAGGCCATTTGCCATGCGGACCGATGCATTCGCAGCATCCCGGAGGGTGACGTAGTACACCTTGGAGCGCTGGACGTACCGTGAAGGGAGCGCGAGCGGTAAAGTTTGGTCTGGGGTTATGATGAGTTTTGCCGGCGCGGAAAGGGTAAAAGCATTCAGGACAAAGGATGCCTCTGCGTTCTGGAGCGTTACCGCCGTGGTACTCACCGCATCGGCCAGGAGCGTGCTCGCGTTCAGTGGAACGTCTGCCCCGTACGTTCCCGGAGCAGTTGAGCCGTCATTCGCCACCACGAAGGTCGCGTGCAGGAGACGCGTCTCGGCAACAAGCATGTTCGCGCTATTCATTTTCTGGCTCAACACTGACCACGAGGTCGTAGATGGATCGTACACGAGCAGTGCGGTTGCCATGGTTTGATTTACAGGAGCGGCAACCTGCAGCCAGAGCGTGAGCTGCGAGAACGTTTCCACATTCGCCGTATCAATCGCAAGCTGGTAGTAGCCAGAAACCGCCTGGTACCGTGTGGGCAGTGGGGTTGCTGGCGCTGGAGCGCTTGGCGTGAGCGTTACCTGCGCCGGAGTGCTGAAAATGTTGTTCCGCATCCCTAGGATAAATTCTGAACCGATGCGGATTTCCTTTCCTTTGGTCGCAAATGTTGCGTCCAGGGAGACGTGTACTGGATCCGCTGCACGCGCTGCACCCATCCAGCCGAAGAGCGCGACGAGGGCAAGACTACAAGTTAGGGGTCGGAACAATCTTGTCATAGTTCGTTGGATTGGCTACACTCGTTGGCGCAGTGGGAAAGTGTTTGCGGGTATAGTACAGTGGTAGTATGCATCCTTCCCAAGGATGAGAGACGGGTTCGATTCCCGTTACCCGCTCCAGCTCGTTGCTCGCGTCGACCTGCGCATGACGCGGCAAATGCCGCATCCTGCTTCGGCCTCAGCGAGCAGCCTCGCTTGACCCCACGCGCCCGTGCTCGCTACGCTGCGCACCTGTCGCGCGGGGACCCCAGGGAAAGTATTTACAACGTGTGCCGATGTAGCTCAGCTGGTAGAGCAATGCTTTCGTAAAGCATGGGTCGGAGGTTCGAATCCTCTCATCGGCTCCAGAACCCTTTTGTCTAGGAATTCACGTTCGTGCTCGCGCTCGTGTTCGTATTTGTCGTGGTGCTTGCACTGCAGCTCGGCTCCGACTTTGCCAGAATGCCGCACGCAGCTTCCCAGCGGAACCGCGGTTCGAAGAGGAAGACGTGATCCTTCGTCGCTTGGGTGTTCACCTTATCCGACAGCCAGGTATTGAAGTCTGGTTGCTTCACAATGCGACTGATGGTGTACATGGTCCCGTCCGCTTTCTTCGGTGCGGCCCCCTTCTTCACGAGCATCACTACTTCGTAGCCAAGTGAAGTGCTTAGTACCGGACTGATATCCCCCACCTTCATCGCCTCAATGGTCTTTGCCGGCGTGGTATCCGTTGTACTTGTCGTCGAGCCAGTCGCCGTTGAAGTTGAGTACGCGGTTTCCAGTTGGGCGGTGGTCATCGCATCAACCGCACCACCTTTACCTGCCGTTGCCGAATCCTGGCTTTCCTTCTTGGCAACATCCGCAAATGTCGACGGAGTAGCGGCAACCTGATCGCGAATGGTTGTTAGTGCCTGCTTGGCTTGGTTGTAAAACTGCTGGGCAAGCTTATCCTGCACCACCTGCGGGCGGATGAGCTTCAGCTTGAATTGGTCAACGGACCAGTTGTAGAGGGTGCGAATGTACTGAGCAACGTCGGTTGCATTCCCAGACTGCTGCACGTACTGGTCGTACGTCGTTTGAATATCCTGGGACGAAACCGTTACCTTCTGCTGCGCGGCAATCGTATCGAGTATCGCCTCCCCAACGTCCTTGTTGAGGATGACTTTTCGCGTGTAGGTGTTCTCGTCAATCTTCCGGCTTGCCGCTGCGTCCGGGGTTTCGTTGCGTTGCAAGAAAGACTCAATGTTCGGCACGTCGCTCTGGTAGTCGTAGTAGGAAATCCAGTGCCCACCAATAATGGCGACTGGGAAGGGCACGAGTTTCGCGGGGATAAGTAACCACGACTTCTGCCAGCTAAAGCGCATGTACCCGATGGCGAAGGTCAGGAAGAGCACGACAATAAGGCCAACGACCCCAATGCCAATACGCCACAACCAGTGCAGGTGTGGGGGCGGGAGCTTCTTCAGTTCGGGATGTACTGGATCGGCTAGCTTCGGCTCGCTGGCAATGACGTTGCGCACTGCCTCGTGGTCAGGATGGAATTCAGCCATACGAATGAGTATTACGCGTGGGGGCGGAAGAAGTACGTCCACCACCGCTGCGGGTTTGAAGTTGAGGTTGATGACGACGTCGCGACCGTAACATCAGTGGCGTGCGTCGTGTCTTGGGGCACAATCAGGAGGGTTTCTCCTGGTTTCTGTAGATTCAAGCGCTTGCGCGCCTCCCGTTCCTGGAAGCTATCGGTATTAATGGAGGCGACGTAGTCACCAAGGCTTTTGTTCTGTGCCTGGAGACTCGTAATCTGTTTTTGCAAGGTATTGATCTCATTGCGAAGGGAGACGCGACGGACAATTTCTTTTGTTATTCCTATGCCGATAATGATAATGAGAACCCCCTCTAAGAGAAGTATTCCTCGTGAGGTGAGCGCGCGGTGGATGAATCGCTTCTTTTCCTGAGTTTTCATTATGGTCTTCGTTTTAACGCTTGTTCATTGTCACATAATCACTCGTATACGTCAATGTTCGGTCTTCAGCATTCCTTAAGTGACCAGACGTACTGCTCACGCAATGTCGGATGCCTGTACTTCTCGCCACTCACCCGGTTGTAGATTGCCAAGCGTGAGCGTGTTTATGCGAATCCGAGTGAGTCGGGTGAGATCGGCGTGCACCCCGCCAACCATGCGTCGAATCTGCCGTTTCCACCCTTGGTGGAGCACGACGCGGTACGTCGCTGGCCCGACTGTGGTCAAACGATCAAATCGAGCATAGCCTTCTACCAACTTCACGCCCTTGGTGAGCGCGTTGCATGCGTCTTGGTCAAGCGGGCGGGCGGTCGAAAATTCGTACTCCTTCTCATGCTCGTAGCGTGGGTGGGTAATTTTGTTCACGAGCTCGCCATCATTCGTCAGGAGCAGTAATCCACCAGAGTCTTTATCCAGCCGTCCCGCTATAGCTAAATCGCCGATGCCGGGAA
>CAIPSZ010000012.1 GCA_903867845.1 Candidatus Kerfeldbacteria bacterium
TGAGCCAATCCGCTTCAACATCAAGCGCAATGTCATGCTGCATCTGCAAGGAAATCCTTGCCGGTATGTGCGTGCTTTTCATGGTAAAGAACCTCCGTGTTTTTTCAATGGTTTATGACTGTTCTAAAACAGCAAAGCGTACGGTAAAAACAGACTTTTGTCAAGACCTGTGCGGCGAATGGTAGATCGCTTTAGTAAACGAGATTTAATATGTCATCATCCTGCGTCACCCACGCGCCAGGGTATGCTTTTTGCATTTCTGATTGCACCGCTGGGTAGCGCGGATCAGTGTGGATGAGCCCGAGCTTCTTCACGTGCGCGGCATGAGCAAGCGCCGCAATCACTTCAGGGTACGAATGCCCTTCAGCCCGAGCACGCTGCTCGTGCGCGTTATCGTAGTTGCATTCGTGCAAGAGCAGGTCGCAATCCTGGAAAAAATTCGCGTTCGCAACATCCGCCGTGGTATCGGTGCTCACCCCTACACTGGCAGTTGCATCGGTAAAACGGTACAGGTTTGACGCGCCACTGGCATGCCCTACTTGCTGGCGCTTCACCTGCAAAGTTCCAATAGTCGTTTCCGTACCAATTGCCGAGAGGGTAATGGGCAAGGTTACCCCCGGGTAGTCGGGGTTAAACGGTTCACGGAAGAACACACCAAGCTTTTCAATGCGCTCGTCACCAACGATAGTGATGTGCTTGAACTGCTTGCGCTCGATGATGGCATTGAGCGACGCCAGCCCAATGATGTGGTCGTGGTGGTAGTGCGACATGACAATGGTCAGCGTTTCACCCGTCGCAGTTTCAGGAAATGCAAGCAAGCCCAGTCCCCCATCCAGCACCACGTTGTGCTCGGGGAAGAACATGCAGAACGACCGGCCCTTGCTGAAACGGAGCGGGTAGGCGCCCGAACCAAGTATCTGAATACGCATGGCTGATGAGCTGGAAAAGTAAGGTACACTGGTATCATGCAGGAACGTACTACTCTCGTCAAAACCAGTGCCGGTGCAATCCACACCCTTCAATTGGGTACGGGTAGAAATTTGGTTTTCCTCCATGGCTGGAGTGCTGACGCAGCAACTTGCCGAAAGCTCTTACGATGCTTATCCACAATGTACCAGGTCACCATCCCGACGCTTCCGGGCTGGCATCCATCGTACACGTTGGAGAAGGAGATGCATCCCGAATTCGCATTTCACACTTTGGGTGAATGGCTGGATGAGCTCAACCTTCACGACGTGACCGTTGTCGGGCACTCGCTCGGTGGCGTTGCAGCCGTCCACCTTGCCACCCAACGACCTGCAGCCATTACCCGCCTCGTCCTCGTCGATAGTGTTGGCGTACCAATCCAACGGACGGATTCAGAGTGGCACAAACTCTGGCTGCAGAAACGCCTACGCATGTACCGTACGTACGGCGTGCATGTGGTGACGCGATTGGATCGCGCCCTGCTCAAGCATTCCTTAATCCGTAAACACCACTTGGGCCGAATGTCCCGCTATGCGCGAACGGTAAACATTCTGTCACTCTTGGATGAGGTGAAAGTCCCGGTAGAATTCCTCTGGGGCAAACAAGATGCGTACACGCCAATTGCAACGGCGCGTACCATGGCCGAGCATTGCCGAGCATCGAACATTACTGAAGTTCAAGGCGACCACGACTGGCCCATCTTCACACCCGAAGTTCTCCTCGACTACCTCACGCATTACGCCGCGTCTAAGGCCTGATTCACCATCGCGTCGGCCCGTGTGTTCTGCTCCCGTGGAATATGCTCGAACGTAACGCGTTGGAAGTCCTGGCACAAGTTCCACACTTTTGTAAAAAGTGAGGCAAGATTTGCGTCTTTTACTTTGTAGTTTCGGTTGAGCTGCTCCACCACGAGCAGGCTATCTAGCTTGCAGGTGACGCTGTTTGCGCCAAGTGATTTTGCTTTCGTGAGACCTTTGAGTAAGGCGGTGTACTCGGCCACGTTGTTCGTGGCGTGGCCAATGGTTTCGCCGTGTTCGGCAAGGACAGTATGACCATCGGCCAGCACGAAGCCAATCGCGGCTGGGCCAGGATTGCCGCGGGCGCCACCGTCGGTGTGGAGGGTGAGGTGAAGGGCCATGCTAGGTTTCATCAGAGAGTTTGAGGTCAACGACTTTCAACTGCAGCTCTCGTGTGCCATTCCACTCGTTGCGATCAATGGTAAACACGGCATCAATTTTGTCACCGACCGAAAGGAGCTGGCCGTACTTCGCGCCGCCGCCAAAGGCAATGAACTTCCGTGGTTCGGGCACCACGTGGTTGACAACGATGCGCAGGTGCTTCCCCTCTTTGCCCACGGGTTGCAGCTCGGTAATGACCATGCCCTGGCAAGCGATGAGCGGTTTGGGGTTGTCCTCGCCAAACGGTTCGAACTTCTCCAGCACGTCCAGCAAATCCCAGTTTACATCCGGCAAGTGCACGCTCGCATCAATAGTCAGCTCATCCACGAGGTCGGCATCGGTGATGCGGGTACTTGCATCTTCGATCATCCCTTTGGCAAATGCGTCGGCGTTGGCTGCGTCCATGGTAAATCCGCACGCCGCGGCGTGACCCCCAAAGCGTTTGAGCAATTCTTGGTGGCGCTTGAGAGCTTCGGTAATGTCGTACGGCGCTATACTCCGGCCCGACCCAACCACTTCACCTTCGTGGTTGGACATGACCAGCACCGGTCGGTGAAATTCGTCCATGATCCGGCCCGCGACGAGCCCGACAATGCCCACGGGCCAACCGTCGCCATGCGCCACCAGAATTTTCCGATCATCCGTCACCGGGCCAATGGACTTCTTCGCTTGCTGCACGATCGTCTCCGTGAGTTTCTGCCGTTCGGTGTTGGACTGGTTGAGCGCGCTCGCAATGGCGCGCGCTTCTTCCAAATCTTCGCTGACGAGCAAGCGGAAAGCGGTGCTCGCATGGTCCATCCTGCCTGCCGCGTTCAAGCGTGGCCCAATTTGAAAACCAATGGTCGTCGTATCGATGCTCTCCTGCCGCGCGGACATGACCTCGCAGAGCGCGCGAATCCCCGGGCGCGGCGACTTGCGCAGCACGATGAGTCCAAATGTCTCCAACGTGCGGTTCTCACCCGTGAGCGGCATGAAGTCCGTCACCGTGCTAATTGCCACGTAGTCCAGCAGCCACTTCTCAAAGGCTTCCTTTGGCTGGCTACCAATGGTCTGACCGGGGGCGTCGTGGATGAGCGCTTGCGCCAGCTTGAACGCCACGCCCGAACCTGCCAGGTCGGGGTACGGGTAGCCGGAGTCGTGCAGCTGCGGGTTAATGAGCGCGTACGCCTTGGGGCGCTTCGGCGGTTCGTGGTGGTGGTCGGTGATGATCACGTCCATGCCAAGTTCCGCGGCGCGCGCTACTTCATCCACGTTGCTCGTGCCACAGTCACACGTTACGACAAGGGTGGCCTTGTGCACGTCGTGGAGGTGGTCAATGGTCTGCAGGTTCAAGCCGTACCCTTCGCGTTCGCGGTGTGGCAGGTACACGTCCACTTTTGCGCCAAGGGCTTTGAGCGTGGTGAACAGGATAGCCGACGAGCACACGCCGTCGGCATCGTAGTCACCGTGCACAATGATGCTCTCCTGCTTTTTGATAGCGACGTAGATCCGGTCAACCGCCTTCCGCATGTCCGCAAACGCAAATGGATCGTGCAGGGTGCTGCTCCACTCGGGATTCAAAAACGCATCCATAGCCGCTTGCGTGGTCAAACCACGGTTCCAGAGGAGCTGGAGCGCAATGGGGTGCAATTCGGGAAATTCTTGGCGGACCTTTGCGGGTACCGGTTCGGCAACGTGCCAGCGCTTCATAGACATGGTCGTAGTATACCAGATGGTGAGATGACTGGATAAGAAAAACCGCGCGGTTGGACGGCGCGGTTACTTTCCTTTCGGTTGGACGCACTCCGGGCCTGTTTCGTAGCCAATGAACTCACGTTCATCCGTGCATAACGTTTTTACTACGTCTTCGGCAACACTGAGGTACTGCGTGTGCAGTGGCACGGAAAAAGTACGATTGTCTTTTGTAAAACGTGCGTACAAGCACTCCTCTGGATATTGGTTTTGCTCTACCACGCGCTCCTCCTTGGAACGTCAGGTTAGTGATTGCAAGGTTTGCGAAATATTAATGGTATCCAGCGGTCGCTGCACCAGCGGGAGTCCTGCGAGCTCTTTCTCTTTCGCTTCCCAGGTTGGCCGGATTTCCCGGTACAGAATGCCGGTGGGAATTTTCTCGCCCCACTCCAAGGCCCGGGCGAACGCTTCGGCTTTATTACTGAAATCATGGTTCACACTCTCTAGCTTGTACACGCGGCGGTAGAACCATGCAAAGGTATTGTGGTGGTTGAAGGTCACGCAGGGTTGCAGGACGTTGAGATGGCTGAAACCCGGATGTTTAATGGCTTCAATAATGAGCTGGGTCAGCTGCGGCGTGTCACCGGAAAATGCCTGAGCGACGAACGATCCACCTGCGGCAATGGCAAGTGCCACCGGATCAATGGGCTGGTCGATAACACCTTCGGGTGTGGATGACGTCACCTCGCCAACTTCAGTCGTCGGTGCCATCTGGCCTTTGGTCAGGCCGTACACTTGGTTGTCGTGCACGATGTAGGTGATGTCCACGTTGCCGCGAAGTGCGTGCAGGAAGTGGTTGCCTCCTTCGCCGTACCCATCACCGTCACCGCCAATTACCACGACGTGCAAATCTTTATTCGCCAGTTTCGCGCCAATTGCAACGGGCAAAGCGCGACCGTGCAAACCGTGGAAGCCATACGCTTTCACAAAGCTGGACATGTTGCCCGAACAGCCAATGCCGTACACCACCAGCACGTCCGATGGTTTCCAGCCGAGTTCGGCAAAGGCGTTCTTCAAACCTGTCCAAATGCCAAAGTTGCCACACCCCGGGCACCACGTGGGAAAGTGCGGGGAGTTGTAGTCCGTATTTTTCAGCGGCGTGTCGGCCATATATTTACAGGATTTCCTTGGCGAGCGCGACGAGCTCTTCGGGCCAGAATGGCCGGCCATCGTACTTCAGCTTTTCGTGGTCACAACTTCGGCCGCAGAGTTGCTTGATAAGCCCGTGGAGCTGGGCACTCTGGTTCCCTTCAACCAGCACAGACTTTTTCATTTTTCCCAATTCGGCTTTGAGTTCATCTGCTGGGAAGGGCCACAAGTACAGCACCTGCAGGACATTGGCATGAATACCCATAGTCGCCAGCTTCCGAATTGCCTCACGACAGGCGTATGTTGTGGATCCCCAGGTGACAAAGGTGAGATCGGCGTTCGGCTCGCCCCACCACACCAAGCGCGGAGGCATCGCCTTCAGTGCGGAGTCCAATTTTCGCGCCCGTTTGTTTGCTTGGATGAGACGGTTCTCTGCTGTTTCTGAGGCAAAGCCAAATACGTCGTGCTCGTCCGAGTTCGCTATGAACACGCCGCCAGGCTTCCCTGGCACGGGTCGCGGCGTCACGCCGGATGGCGTATCTTCGTACCGACCGTACCACTCTTTGCTAGCTTGCTCGTGTGCTGCAGCAAAACCACCGCGCTCCACAAGGACTTTTTTCTGATCGTACACCGGCGTGCTCCAGTGACCTTCCGCTAAGTACTTGTCGGTGAGGATGATGACCGGGAGATGAAATTGTTCGGCGAGGTTCAGGGCACGGGCAGTCTCGTAGAACGCTTGCTCCGTATCCCCGGGTGCGATCACAATCCGCGGAAAGTCGCCTTGCGCGGCGTGCAGGATGAAACGCAAATCCCCTTGCTCGGTCCAGGTGGGTAATCCGGTAGCGGGTCCAGGACGCTGCGCGTTGATGATGACCAGCGGTGTCTCGCTCATCGCGGCGAGTCCAAGCCCTTCAACCATCAGGGAGAATCCCCCACCTGACGTGCCGCACGCTGCACGGATACCCGCGAATGACGCGCCAATCGCCACGTTCACGGCGGCGATTTCATCTTCCACGTGCTTGGCAACGAGGTCGTACGTCGATGCCATTTCCGCGAGGTTGGTGAGAATGGATGACGCAGGGGTCATGGGGTACGCGGCGTAGAGTTTCAACCCACCTTGGATGAGTCCAAGGGTAATTGCGTCATTACCAGTGATGACCATGCGCGGATCGTTCCTGCGCGGCTCAATTTTCCACGGGAAGGGTTCGGGATGATTCTGCCTCACGTAGTCGTACCCAGCGCGGCAGATGGCAATGTTCTCGTTGACCACGGCATCACCTTTCGCTTTAAACGTGTCGGTAAAAATTTCTTCAATCAATCGTAGCGGCGCATCGAGTAAACCCAGTGTGGCACCAAGCGCGACGGTATTGCGCATGAGATCTTTTCCCTTATTCTCCAATGCAAGTTTGACGAGCGGCACGGGGATGAGCTGAATGTCCTTGCGATCAGCCAGCATAGCGTCATTGATCACGAGCCGATCCGGATCGTGGATGATGGCGCCACCCGGTGAAATCTCTTTTGCGTGCAAGCGAACCGTCTCCTCATTGAGCGCGACGAGAATTTCATTACCTTGGTCGTGCGTGAAAATTTGCTCCTCATCCACCTGGACAACCTGCGTGTTGTGCCCACCGCGAATCAGGCTTGGGTACTCGCTGTAATCCACGGCCCATAAACCCGCGCGGGTGCAGTACTTATGCAAAATCGCGCCCGTGACCATAATCCCGTCGCCTGCTGCGCCCCCAATTTTCCAGGTAAACCGGTTGACTGTTGGTTTCATAGGAGTAGTATACCAGAAACCAAATAAAAACCTGTATAGGAGGCAATGTGCATGCGCCTTTACCTCACCGTGTGACAGTAATTGCTAAGTTCCTAGGATCTGGAGCTGTCGGAGTCCTACTCTACTACGCAATACTCACGTTTCTCACAGAAACGCTCGGAGTCAAGTATATTTTTTCCGCTGTGGTCGCATCTATCGTGAACTTTGGTTCAAACTTTGTACTCCAAAAATTCTGGACATTCAAAAATAACGAGATGGGTCACGTACGCCAGCAGGCTAGTCGTTATGCCATTCTTGCAATTACTTTGGCCCTCACCAACCTCCTAGCTCTGTACGTACTCGTGGAGTATGCAAAACTCTGGTACCTCGGTGTTCAAGCCGTACTCACTGTTAGCCTGACCGTCGTGAGTTACCTCATTACTCGAAAAATCTTTGCCCGTGAATCCCCAGCCTAAAGCTTCCAAAAAGTGCTGGGGATTTTTCTTACCAAACTGCCAGCATAATCCGCTGCATCTCCGCCTCAATGAGCGTTCCATCATACTCCCCGGCGTGCGCGGACCTGCCTTCCTAGCTTGGCTTCTACGCGTCGAGCTGCAGGTTCACGAGAGTGGCTGTGTTGGGCGGCTACTCTCTTTTATTCATCGCGCACAACGATTGACAAGGGGCCCACAAAATGCTAGTATTTTTTGAAATTCAAGCACGAAACAACCATATTTGGTTTTGGAGGAAAACGTGAATAGTACGTTAAAGCACATTGTTCTGCAACGAAATGAGGCAAAGAGTGTGAATGCTAAAGGCGCACTGCTCGCCTTATGCGCGCTTATCCTTTTCTTTGCCATCGGCCTCTTTCATGAGGCACATCCCCACCTGGTCCTGAGAATCCTGCGGGATTTGATGGGCATACTATGCGCAGCAGGAGTCATACAATCCATTCTCGGCTGCGCCGGACAAGTCTCGGCGGAGATGAACTACCAGTACCTCAAGCAAAAGGTGGCCGGAAAATAGCTCGGGTATCTCACAGGCCTATGGATTCGTTCATAGGCCTGAATTCACTTTTATAAATTCCCACCTTCAGCGTACTCCTTACCGATCAATCTTTGCCTCCCGTACATTGACAAAACCCAGTGTGTAGGGTAAGACAAGCTATTCCGTAGCACCTTAAAAATTTGTTACAAAACCTCAAAAACCGCTGCATGCATGTCTCCCCCAAGGGGAATACGGCGTATGCGTGGCGGAAGGAGAAACCATGTCACAGTTTTCACCTATCCCAGATCAATGTCGTGTAAGCGACTCGAGCATTATCATCCCAGTTGAATTTGGGAAGAAGGCGCGACCATTTGAGAAGCACATTTTGGGCGGACGTCACTGGAGCAAAACCAAGTGCTCGTCCAATGGGGAAATCATGCTTTCGAAAGAATGCCATGGCCCACTGTGCGTATCGCCAAGAATGGTATACGAGCCAGGCAACTATGATGAAAAAGTAATCACGGGTTTGGACGTACGTTGCACCTGTGGATTCATCTACGCTTCTCCAAAGCAACGTGGACGTAACCGGGATCTGTTCAACGGTCAAATAGCAGAAGCACTGAAAGAAACTCTGCACCTCA
>CAIPSZ010000013.1 GCA_903867845.1 Candidatus Kerfeldbacteria bacterium
ACGGCGTACCGCGAAGGGGCAAGAGGTAAAAAATGGAACGGACCCGAACTGCCCAGATAATGTCACTGGGAAACCGTGCGGCATTGTTGGCTCGAATAGCAACCAAAACACCAATAGCGCAACGGGAAATACCAATAGCGGCCTAACTGCGAGTAACCAAACCCTTGCCGCGCAAATTCGCCAGGCGCTCCTCGCCGCCGGTGTCCCCCAATCACAGATTGACGGTGTAGATGACGCTACGCTCATCCAGCAGTATCAGAGCGTGCTGGCCGATACTAATGCAAATAGCAACGCGAGTACGACGAATTCTTCAAATGCGACGAATTCGGGGAACGCAAACATTGCGAACGTGAATCTCATTAATGGCGCCACAACCCCCGAACAGCTGAGCTCACTTTCCGCCGCGCAAATTCGCACTCTCCTCGAGGCAAACGGCGTTCCGCAATCAACCCTGGATACCTACGACGACGCCACGATAGTAGCGATTTACCTCAACGCTCTCCAGCAATCGAATAGCAACGCGAACATCAATGGCTAACGATGCAAAAAACCGCAAGCCGCAGTCAACGACGAAGCGCCGTCGGTGGACTCTTGCAACTGGGGCTACCATTGCCGCTCTCTGTTTTAGCGTGGCAATGATTTTCCTCCAGCCAAAACCTGCAAAAGCGCAATTGGCGGGCATTGTCAGCGACCCCTCATTGCAATTTGCCATAGAAACCATTGCCGCGTACCAGAAAGCCGTGCAGGCAACAACGACGATAGCCGATAAAGCAGAGAAGCAAGTTTCTAAGGTTTCAAAAATAGTCGGTGACGTGGCGTTCAAGAATGCCTTGCGGGTGTTCCTGGGCCAGATTGCGCAAGATACCGCTACCTGGGTAGCCTCGGCGGGGACTGGGCAGAAACCACTTTTCGTAACTGACCCGCACTACTGGAATAACCTGACGAATGCTGCGGCTGGCGACTACCTGGACTCCCTTTCGAAGGATACGTTTGGCGTGAGCTTGTGCGACCCTGGCGCGTTCAAAATTAACATTGATATTGCCTTGCGCGTCAACCTCAATCCGAACTGGTGCCAGCAAGCATGCCAGCAGAATTACAACGACGGGTTGAAAGCGAAGGTCATTAACCTTGGCGGGAAGGATGGCGCCAGTTTGTACCCGTTGACCATGGATGAGGCGCAATCAGACATCACCCAACTCCAAAAAGACCAGCAAGACGGGCAAACCGAAACAGGAGTCATGATCTGCTACACCGCTGGGTACGATGAAGCCGGTGAGGATACGGTGAACGACTGCCTCTACTCCCTGCAGAGTGCCTACAACTTTGGCCAGCAATCACTGCAGAGTGATTTGAAAATCTGCAATACCACCTGCTCGGCGCAGAAGAGCACCTCGAGCTGTACGTTGAACCAAATCAACACGAATATTAACAACGGGATAAACCAGAGCAGCTTAACCGTGGGCGGGCGAACGACCTTAGTCACTGGGCAAAACGTGCGAGATTTCACCAGTACGTCCCAGCACTTGCAAGCGGTCTACAATAGCGGCAAGCTTCCAGAAATTTTCAAACCCGACTCGAACCCGCTCGGTCAGTTCCTTACCTTGAGCAACACTGCGCAGCAAGTGGCAGCCCAGAAAACGCAGGAGAAGAAAGATCTCCTCACGTTCAATTCGGTTTTCCCGCTCACGAACATCATTAGCGGTAATGTTAAAACTCCTGGTTCCATAACGACGAGCACTACCCAGCAGGCCTTGGGCTCGCAGCAAACCAGCCAGGCGAATACCGTGCAAACCGGATCGCCGGTTGCAGATGCTTTTGGCGTGTTCACGAATACGCTCACCAGTCAGCTCATCAAGCGCATCTTTAGCAAAGGTTTAGTCACCGGCAACGGGACACCCATTTCCAACAATACGGTACCCGGTGGAATCTCTACGAGCAGTCAGGGTGGCGTGCAAGCGGCCAAAGATCGCTTCGCCAGCTTGACCCAGGTGAGTTTCGGCAGTGGTGGTCAGGTGGACATCCTGAACGAGCTCACTTCCTGCCCGACCGATGTGGCGAATACAACGGAAGTTTCTCTTGGAGCGGTGTCGCCGAACAACTGCGTGCTCGACCCATCATTCCGCCAAGCCATAGACCAGCACCTCACGGTGCAGGAGGCCGTTGACCAGGGGTTAATTTCTGACCAGAAGACGTTTGGCTTTGACGTGAACAACACGGCGAGCAACCAAACTGCATACCTGAATAGCTACCCGTACCGTAGCCTGCTCGTCTTGCGGAAGTACCGCATTATCCCAGTGGGTTGGGAGCTTGCCGCGCAGTACATCCAGAATTACGAAAAGCAGAACGTGAACATCCGTACAATCATGAGCGCGTACGATAATCCAAACTCGCCGTACTTCCGGCTCATTGATCCAAGCTGGGTGCTGAAGGCGCCCGCGAACATCTGCCTGCGCACAGGCTTCACGAATAACGTAGTGTCCGACACGTTCACCGATACGGACGGTGATGAGAGTTCCATAAGCTCGCAGTCGAAGAACATCAACTACAGCCTTCGGTACTGCAACGGCGATTCGGATGCAAACGTTGGCAAGCCATGCACGTGTGGTTCGTACGATAGTAGCTTGAAAAAGAGCAGTCCACCGTCAACTGATCCGGGTGTGCAAGCGTGCGCTTCAACGTACACGCCAGACCCAGCAAATGTGACGGGTGTCGGGAAGCAAACTGATGCTTCTGGTGGTAATACTAAGTACTTTTGCGATGAGGCAGGTTCAGGGAAGAACACCTGTGCCTTCATTACCCCGCGCGTGGAGCAGGTGCAGCGCACCCAGGCGTGCGTGGACGACCGGACGTGTATTCTGGAAGGTGACAATGGCGACTGCAAGCAGTGGGGCGTATGCACGCAGGAACAGGATAGCTGGAAGTTCAACGGGCAAAGTTGCAACGCACAGTACGCATCCTGCCAGACATTTACCAACCCAACTGGAGCCCAGGTGAGCTACCTGCAGAACACCCTGCAGACGAGCGTGTGCGGGCCGGACAATGCTGGGTGCCAGCAGTACACCAAGGCGTACGACTACAGTAGCAATAAGTGGATCAACGGTGTGTGCTCGAACAATGGGGCGAAGTGTTCGACCAGCGCCGACTGCGCAGCAACGGCGGTCTGCACGCCGGTCATTGACAACACCATTCGTTTCAACAAGAACGTAGCCACCTGTGACCCATCTGCCGATGGGTGCAACCAGTTCATCCGCCAAACCACTGGCACCAACCTCTTACCGAATAGCAGCTTCGAGCAATCCAGTACCATCAACGTTGCTGGTAACGTCGCCTTTGATGGGTGGAAAACTGGTGATGGCACGCAGTCG
The DNA here is from genome assembly GCA_903867845.1 of Candidatus Kerfeldbacteria bacterium. Classification (GTDB taxonomy): domain Bacteria; phylum Patescibacteriota; class Patescibacteriia; order PEXW01; family PEXW01; genus CAIPSZ01. Next base: position 3,366 of record CAIPSZ010000013.1, read on the forward strand.
TGTGGTGCGCAAACTTTTAGCACGAAAGATTCGGTGGTTGGAAGCCAAGCGGCTCGCTTGCAGTGGTCGCCAGATTGCGGCGCCGCTGCACCATTTGGGCACACCTTCGCCCAGAGTGTTGAAACCGGCGTAGCACTGGGCGGGCAGAGCTTCACCGTTTCGTTCTACGCCAAAAGCGAAGGCGCGGCATGCAAGCCAACCACAACTCTATCGTCAGCTTCCGGTCAGCTGGCGTCACCTGACCTTACGATTACGCCAAGCTGGCAGCGCTACAGCTACTCCACAACGGTCAACGCGGGTAATACGGACTCGAAGCTCACTGTTACTTTTGTTCCATCATCAGACTGCACGTACGATATTGATAGCGTCCAGCTGGAGCAGGGTTCGCAGCTCACCGACTACAAGGACTACGGTACGGCAAACGTCATCCACCTCAAACGGCCACCGACTGGGTACTGTTCGAATAACAATGCAAAAGATTGCGCTGTCGATGGCGACTGCGGTGCTGGAAATTCCTGCGTGTCCGTCAATAACCTTCGCTGCACAGGCAATGCTGCGACGGATCCGGCAGCCTGCTCCAAGTACATCCAGAAGTGCACGCAAGGTGATGTAGGCTGCGATTTGTTCACCCCAACAGCGGGTGGCTTGTCTGTACCAGCGCAGCCTGGGCAAACGTGCCCACCGGATAAAGTTGGGTGTGCCACCTACCGCGAGCAATCAACTATTGGTCAGCTGGACCCCGACCCATCCCGAACGGGTAAGTACTGCCATTCCAAGCTTGGCTCCCCTGACTTCAAACTCGTTTCATGTACAGATGACAATCAATGCTTGGATGCTGCAAACAAACCAATCGCCAATGACTGTACGCCGCTCGTTTCGGTCATTGGTACGTCGGGGAAGTCTTGCACAGCGCAAGAGGTTGGGTGCGAAGCGTTCACCAACCTGGATGAAGTCGCAAAGGGCGGCGAAGGCAAAGCCCAATTCACCACGCTCAAGCTCTGCGTTCCACCGAACTACTCGGCTGGTACCCTGGCCAACTACTACAGTTGGGTCGGGAGTGACGAAACCGGTTACCAGCTAAAGAAATTCCAGCTGGTAAAAACCAATGTGGCCGGGAGCACAGCACCGTGTACCAACCTCAACCACGCAACGCTTGGCTGCACCGACACGCTTGCCAGTGGCGGGACACCATCGAACATGGCTACCTGTTCAGCGTCAGACCTTGGCGTGAATCCAGACTGCAGCCAGTACTACGATGACGCCAGCCCGGCAAATGTGTACTACATGCTCCGCTCGCGCGTCATTGAGCAGACCGCAAGTTGCCACCCGTACCGCAACACCGTGGACGGCAACACCTACTACGCTGATAGCCAAGAATCCTTGAGCTGCTCGGCTGCCGCGGTGGGGTGCCGCGAGTACATTGGCAACACTGGTAACAACACCCACACGCTCATCAGTAGTGACTTCGAGACGGGTACGTACACACCGTGGAATAACGATGCGGGGAATTCCATTTCTACCGAAAGCGTGACGAATGGCGGCCACTCGTTGCGGGTGAGTGCCACGGTCTCAACCGATCCAAAGCTGCTCGTGCATACGGGAGGTAACTACCTCATGTCGTTCTGGGCAAAATCCCTTACGGTAACGCCGAACACCGTCAACGTTGTCCTGCAAGGGCAGAGTTTAGGCAAAGTACAGCTCACCCAGGAGTGGAACCAATTCACCGTTGGTGCAATTACCTACACCGGGTCGAACCCAACCTCGACGGATTTGAGCATTTCCGGTGCCGGCACGTTCTTCCTGGATAACCTTACCTTCACGGAGATTACGGACAACGTGTACAAAATTAAAAATTCACAGACCGCGTGTGGAGGCTTCGAGGGGTGCACCGAGTACAAGAACCGAACGAACCAAATTGTGGACCTGCAAAGTTTCAGCAAACTCTGCCAGGTGAATAAGGTTGGCTGTGAAGCGCTGGTGAACACGCAGAATTCCACGACGCCGTTTAGTAGTACGAGCACCTTGCCGAGCTTACGCGGAGATTTGAACGGCGATGGGAAAATTTCTAACGCGGACCTGGAGTACCTGAAAGCCTTCTTGCTCAACAGCGGTCCGGCGCCGTACCCATTGGAGGTCGCTGACGTGAATGGTGATGGCACAACCACGCCGAGCGACATCTCTTTGCTCGCGGCCTACCTAGTTGATCCGGCGAAGAACGCGCTTTCGTCGAAGCCACTTTCAGGCGACACCATTACAACCCCGGCTGATGCGGTGGAGTACTGGGTGAATGACCCGAACATGGCGTGCTCCGCGGCGGATAAGGGGTGCCAAGCCATTGGCCACCAGATCTTCGGTACCAAGAAGAACGCTTCCAACGTATACGAAACCATTGTCCAGAGTACAGAGAATGTGTACCTGAAGAACAACCCTGATTCCTACCAGACGACACTCTGCGGCAAGCAGGCGCTCTTCTGCGATGCGTTCACCACCACTGACGGTGGCACCGCGTACTTCCGCGACCCAACTAATCGCACGTGCTCGTACCAAGATGCGACAAATGGAAAGTCTGCCGGTTGGTTCGTGACCGGTTCAACTGACCCGTGCCCCGAATCCATGCTGGGTGGCATACCGCCAAATCTCCCGACCAGTGGCTTTGCCGGCATGTGCCCCGCTGAGCAGAGCGGGTGTGGGTACTTCCTGGACCCACTGGGTACCGGGCAGAGCATTACCGTGAACAGCGACTTTGAGAAAGGCACGACCGGCCCGAATAATGTGCCCAGTAGCTGGACGATTGGCTACTGCAGTAAGGATGCAACACTGGCATGCTCGCAGAATGCGGATTGCGGTACAAATGGCGGAACGTGCACGTTCACCTCGGGTAGCGTGAAGAACTACGACACCCCTGCGAGTGTGCCCAAAGCAACCCGAGCGGTGCGCGCCATCCTTACGGCGCAAGGGAAGTTCGGGCAGAACGTGAGTGTGAATGCCGACACGGATTACGTGGTAAGCGTCGACCTTGCCAAGGCGCCTAACGTGACGGATGACGTGAGAGTTGGGGTGACGAATTGCCTAGATGCTCTCGGCACGCCTATCCAACTGCACTCGCGCGATAGCTCCATGCTGGCTGACGATAGTAGCGGGGGCGGGGCGTACTTCCTCACCCCAGCGAGCGCACTTTCAGAAAGTCGTTTCACGCGCTTTAGCGGCCGCTTCTTCTCGGGCAACGCCGTGAGCTGCCAGGTGTACGCGGGTGCCAGCGGTACTGCGGGTCAGTGGATAGATAACCTCCAGCTGCACGTCACCACCACGAGCTCCGTCATTCGCTCCAGTGTGGATAGCGCCTCGTGTAATGGTCAGCTGGGCGACACGCAGGGGTGCCACCTCTTCAACGACCTTTCGAGCTCGAGCCTTACCTACGATGCGGACACGAGCCCGGTGGGTGGCCAACCCGGGAATAAGGATGCTACTGGCTCACCGGCAGCGTGCTCGGGAAATGCGGCAACGTGCGACAGCAACGTGGTACTTAAAGTGACGCGCGATCGCATTTGCAGCCAGTGGCTTTCCCCGACGACCACCGTGGAGACCACAGACACCACTGGGAAGAAGCAAACGCAAGCCCTC
>CAIPSZ010000014.1 GCA_903867845.1 Candidatus Kerfeldbacteria bacterium
GACCTTGCGAAAATTTCCTGCCCAACGTAGTATGCAGGGGCTCATTCAATTCTCCTTACGTTTCATTCATCGCCCGGGTAACGTCCCGGCCGAGCCAGGCTCGTTATTTCACAATAACGTTCAGGGTTAGACCCTTTTTTTGTTCTCCATATGACCAAGCAACCTGCATCCCCGACGGAATTTGCCAGTTTACTCGACTCCCCAAACCAGCCGACCTTACCCAAGGTGGGCGATACGGTCGAGGGAACGATTATCGCGCTCTCCAAATCCGAAGTCCACGTCGACATCGACGGCCTGCTCACGGGCGTCGTCCGCGGCAAGGAACTGGTCGATGAATCTGGTGACTCATCCAGTTTGAAAGTGGGCGACCATGCCAAAGCCACAGTACTCGAATTCGAAAATGAGAATGGTGAAGTAGAACTTTCCTTCCGCCAAGCCGGCCACGAAAAGGCCTGGGGAGAATTGGACGCCCTGCTCAACCGCCGTGAACCCATTGCCGTTACGGTTGTCGCTGCGAATAAGGGCGGGCTCATGGTAAAGGTCGGCCACATTGACGGTTTCCTCCCGGTCTCACAGCTCACCCCCGAGCACTACCCGCGCGTGGAAGGTGGCGATAAGTCAAAAATCCTGGAACTCCTGGGCAAGTTCATCGACACGCAGCTGACCGTGAAAATTCTGGACACCGACGAATCTGCGGGCAAGCTCATTGTTTCCGAGAAAGCGGCGTGGGAAGAACAGCGTTCCGAAGCGCTGCGTGCCTACCAAGTGGGACAGGTGATTGAAGGTAAGGTCACCGGTGTGGTGGACTTTGGCATTTTCGTTGGCTTCGGAGACGGTTTGGAAGGACTCGTCCACATTTCCGAGCTCGCCTGGCAGCGCATCGACAACCCGAAGGGCGTGTTCCAGGTTGGCCAGCCCATGAAAGCGATGATCATCGGGATTGATGGCGCAAAAATTTCTCTCTCGCTCAAGCGCTTGGAAGACGACCCGTGGCAGCAGGCGACCGAGAAGTACCACGTTGGCGATGCGGTGAAGGGGAAAGTAGCGCGCTTGAACACCTTCGGCGCATTTGTGGAACTCGACGACATCGTGCACGGCCTGTGCCATATCTCGGAGCTCTCCCATGCCCGCGTGAAAGATCCAGCGGAAATTGTACGGCCTGGCGACGTGCGGGAATTCAAAATTATTTCCTTCGATCCGGTCCAGCACCGGTTGGGCCTGTCCTTGAAAGCACTGCAGCCTGTCCCCGAGGGTTTGGAAACCAAGGAAGGCGAGGACGAAAAAACCAACGACGAAAAGCCTGAGCCGACAGCTGACCAGGAAAAAACTGACGCACCAACACCGGACACCGCAAACTAGGTTCGCATTGCCCCGGGCCCAACGGGGCAGTATACTTCCCTCCACCCTTCACTCTTCCATGCTATGAAGAATCTCGGTCGGAATATCCTCATCGCGGTCGTCGCGTTTGCCCTCATCTCGTACCTGTTCTCCACCATGAATGGGGATACGAGTAATGCAAAACAGGTGAATCTTGGTGACGTCGTTACAGCCGTGCAGGCTGGCCAGGTAAAACTCGTGGACGTCGATGGTGACAAGCTCACGGTCACGCTGAACAATGGCGATAAGGAAATTGCGTACAAAGAGCCGACGGATTCATTTACCGCCACGTTGAAGAACTACGGCATCACGCCAGAAAAAGTAGCAGCCGTTGGCATTCAGGTACACCAACCCTCCAGTACGTCAGTGTGGCTTGGACAGCTCTTACCTATTCTCATCCCGATGATAATATTCATTGGGTTCTTCTGGTTCATGATGCGCCAGGCGCAGAACGTGAACAACCGCGCCATGTCCTTTGGCCAGAGCGCGGCGCGCGAGCAGCCGGACCAGAAGCAGCGCACCGGCGTGTCGTTCAAAGACGTCGCGGGCGTGAAAGAGGCGAAGCAGGAGCTCATGGAAGTGGTGGAGTTCTTGAAGTTCCCGAAAAAATTCACGGCACTCGGTGCCAAAATTCCTAAGGGCGTACTCCTGGTGGGCAGCCCCGGTACGGGGAAGACGTTACTAGCGAAAGCGGTTGCCGGTGAAGCTGATGTCCCATTCTTCCACATGTCGGGCTCGGAATTCGTGGAGATGTTCGTGGGGGTTGGCGCTAGCCGCGTCCGCGACCTCTTCCGCCGCGCCAAAAAGGCATCACCCAGTATCATCTTCGTGGATGAAATTGACGCCGTCGCTCGCCAGCGCGGTTCCGGTTTGGGTGGCAGCCACGACGAGCGCGAGCAAACCTTGAACCAAATCCTAGTGGAAATGGATGGCTTTGACACGAACACCAACGTCATCGTCATTGCCGCAACGAACCGCCCCGACGTGCTTGATCCCGCCCTGCTTCGCCCGGGCCGATTTGACCGACGCGTGGTCCTTGACCCACCAGACCTGGCAAGCCGTGCGGAAATCCTCAAAGTGCATAGCCGGCAAAAGCCGCTCGGACCCGACGTGGACTTGCAGAAGATTGCCCAGCGCACACCTGGCTTTAGTGGCGCAGATTTAGCCAACCTTCTCAACGAAGCGGCGATTCTCGCTGCCCGGCGCAACCAGAAGCAGATTGCCCAAGCCGACTGCTTGGAGTCGATTGAAAAGGTGATGCTCGGGCCGGAGCGCAAGAGTCACATCCTCACACCGGACGAGAAGAAAATTACCGCTGTCCATGAAGCGGGGCACGCCCTGGTTGCTGCCAGCCTGCCGCATGCCGACCCAGTACATAAAGTGTCCATTATCTCCCGTGGTCAAGCCGCGGGGTATACCCTGAAGCTGCCGGAAATTGAGAAGCACCTGCACCACCGCGCTGAGTTCATTGATGATCTCGCCGTCATGCTTGCGGGCAACGTTGCTGAGCGCGAAGTTTTCGGCGACGTGACCACGGGCGCGCAGAATGACTTCCGCCAAGCCACACA
>CAIPSZ010000015.1 GCA_903867845.1 Candidatus Kerfeldbacteria bacterium
TCTAGACGGTATTCATAGCCGGAAGCGTAAGCCAAAGCGACGGCGTTTCTTCTTCGCGGCATCTGCCAGGTGCCGCTCTTCGCGATCGCGTTCCGTCTGCAGGGCGGCATCTTCCCCAACGATGTTCAGGAATGCCTGCTCTAACGTACTCGCGTGCGTTTTCTCCAGCAATGCTTGGGTGGTGCCCAGGGAGAGGAGTTTGCTCCGATGGATAATGGCCACGCGGTCGCACAGGGCTTGGGCATGCGCCATGTCATGCGTGGAGAGGACCACGAGCTTGCCTTTCGCTTTCGCATCCTTCATGTACGCAATGACCGTCTGACTCGCCAAGACGTCTAATCCTGCCGTGGGCTCGTCGAAGATGATCACCTGCGGGTCGTGAATGATTGAACGCGCGATGGCGACTTTCTGCTTCATGCCTGTGGAGAACGAGCCAGCTCGCCGGTCGGCAAAGCGCTCCATGTCCAGGACGTGGACGAGCTCGTCAATGCGCTGCTCCAATTTCGGGCCGCTCATCCCGTACAGGTTGCCAAAGTACCGCATGTTCTCCCGAGCGGTAAACCGATCGTACAAGCCAATTTCGGCAGTGAGCACGCCAATGCTCCGACGAACGCCTTCGGGGTCGGTGTGAATGTCGTGGCCCAGGACCGTGGCCGTGCCAGACGTGGCGCCCAGAATGGTGGCAATGACACGGATGGTCGTGGTTTTACCAGCACCATTGGGGCCGAGTAGACCGAAAATCTCACCACCGTGCGCGTCAAAGCTCACGTGGTCCACGGCAGTGAACGTTCCAAAAACCTTGGTTAATTCCTGAACTTCCAGCATGCCCCCATCTTACACAATCACGGAATTTTTTCTAGTGGGCTTGCAAATCGGTTACCGTTGCCGGCGGTGTGGTATCCAGGACGGCAGGAGTAGTGAAGGTGTAGTCCCCGCTAGTGGCCGGATTATTCGAGCTATCTTTCGACTTCACGCGAAAGTGGTAGGTCGTATTCGCGCTCAACCCAGTAAGGCCTTGGCTGTGACTGGTTACCAGACTTGCATTGAGCGTCGTAGTTGAGCCGTAGCTCATTGTTGTTCCGTACTCCACCTGGGAGTCGGCATTTTCATTTGTGGCCCAGGTGATGGTTGCCGACGTTTGCGTTACGCTGGAACTTGCCACTGCGGAAATCGTCGGTGGCGTCGTGTCCGCTGGCGCAGACGTTGTGAACGTGTAGTCTCCACTAGTGGCGGGATTATTCGAGCCATCCTTGGACTTCACGCGGTAGTGGTAGGTGGTGCTCGGCTGCAAGCTCGTTAGCGTCTGGCTGTGGCTCGTGACTAAACTTGCATTGAGCGTCGTCGAGGAACCGTAGCTTACGGTCGTCCCGTACTCCACCTGGCTGTCGGCCTGTTCGTTCGTCGCCCAGGTGATGACTGCCGTAGCCGTACTCACGTTGCCCGCGCTCACGGACGAAATCGTCGGCGGGGTGGTATCCGCTGGCGCGCTGGCGTACTCCACGGCGCCAAGGTCTGGAGCCGAACCCTGCCAGTGCCGGCAATTGGTTTGGCTTGGGTTAATATCGTCGGATTGCGCGCAGTGAAAACCAGGGATGATGGTTCCCGCATCGATTGCCGCGCTCGCGGCCTGCAAAGTAAAATTCTCACTCCCGGCGGTAATGCTTGTGAACTGGGGGTTCGCTACAAGGCCGTGCGCGTCAAAGCCAGTACCTGTGCGCCAGGCCGCTAGGTTGGCGTAGAAAATTGTCGGGCCAGATCCACAGTTGGAGTACTCGCAGTCCGTGTCCGTATACCCAAAATGAGATGGCGGGGTTGGGGTGTAGAAGAGGTTGTAGTCACTGGTAGCGTTCACGACCGAACCCCACTTGTATGTTTCGTAGGTCGTACTATTGCTGTTGGGATTCGATATAATGTTATTCCGCACAGTCATGGAGACGTTGCCATTGATCGGTGAGGAATCGAGCGCGTACGTATCGCAGAAACCACCGGTATTCCACAGCGTGTTTTGGTAGATAAGGTTTGCCATGGGGCCACGGTTGTTTGCGATACCACAGTCCTCCATGTTGTACACGATGTTGTTGTACACGGTGCTTGTCCCATTCGGGTCACCGTACTCACCAAGGTCAATTCCCTCGGTTGTATCGTGGAACACATTATTGCTCACGGTATTCGCCGAATCCCCACCTTTTAAATAAATCCCTTCATTGGCGTTAAAAATAGTATTACCATCGACAAGCGAGTGCCCCACCGAGTAAAAGTTAATTGCTGCCCCAGTATGCTGGCCAATGAGCTCGTCGTGCTTGCCTTTATCACTACCGATGTGATGAATGGCTATCCCGCTATTGTGAGGGGTGGCAGTAAAGCAGGCTCCGACCGAA
>CAIPSZ010000016.1 GCA_903867845.1 Candidatus Kerfeldbacteria bacterium
ATTCTTGATTGCAGCTAATGGCTTTGCTGGATCGTGCGTATCCACGCCAAGGTCTTTATCCTGACCACCAATAGGCAGGAGCTCTTTTACCTTTGGTTCTTGCCGGACGGCCGAGTAGTAGTCTGTGTAGGCGACAGCGACCTTATCGTACTTGCCAGACAGGTAGTCGCCAATGAGCATCTTCGCGAGCGGCGTTACTTCACTGATCCGCGTGGTCACATCCAGCTTTTCAAATTCTGCAACGACTTCATGCCCGTGCTTGAACATGATGTCCCTGCCGCGCTTGCCCATGAGCAGGACCTCGGCCTCCACTTCAACATTTTCTGATTTGTGATCTGCGATGTAATCAGCAACCGTATCAATGACCTCGCGGTTGAAGCCGCCGCACAGCCCGCGGTTGGAGGTGATGAGCACTAAGCCCACTTTCTTCACCTGGTCGTGCTTCTGGAGCAACGGGTGCAGGCTCGGATCTGTGCGCTCGGCTAAATCCTGCACAATCTGCCACGCCGCCCGGCTGTACGCACGTGTGGAGAGCACCGCTTTCACAGCCCGACGCATTTTGGTCGCGGCCATGAGTTCCATGGCTTTGGTAATCTTCCGCGTGTTGGTCACGGAGCGGATGCGGCGTTTGATATCGCGGGTAGCGAGAGCCATGGGAAAATTACTTCTGGACGAAGTCCGTCATGTCGCGAAATTCTTTGATACCCTTCACCAGCTCGGCTTCCACCTCTGGCGTGAGCTCGCCCACGTTCAGGATGTTCTCCATGAGCTTGAGGTGATTGGTCTGGAGGTAGGTGTTCATGCCTTTCTCAAATTCCGATACGCGCTCTGGGGCCACGTCGTCCAGGTAGCCATTAATGGCTGCGTACAGGATGACGACTTGCTGCTCCACGGGCATAGGCACGAAGCGGGGCTGCTTGAGCACTTCGGTCAGGCGCTTGCCGCGTTCCAGCTGCTTGCGCGTGGTTTCATCCAGGTCCGAGCCAAACTGCGCAAAGGCCGCGAGTTCGCGGTACTGAGCCAGGTCCAAGCGGAGCTTACCAGCTACTTTCTTCATGGCTTTGGTCTGCGCGCTGGAACCCACGCGGGAGACGGAGAGACCAACGTTCAAAGCTGGGCGAATGCCCTGGTAGAACAGGTCAGACTCCAGGAACATTTGGCCGTCGGTAATGGAAATGACGTTGGTCGGGATGTACGCCGAGATATCGCCAGCTTGCGTTTCAATAATCGGTAACGCGGTAAGCGATCCGCCGCCGTACTCCTTGGAGAGCTTGGCTGCGCGCTCCAGCAAGCGGGAGTGCAGGTAGAACACGTCACCTGGGTAGGCTTCACGGCCCGGTGGGCGCTTGAGGAGCAGCGAAATTTCACGGTAGGCCCATGCGTGCTTGGAAAGGTCGTCGTAGACCACCAAGCTATCCTGGCCTTTGTCCATAAAGAATTCAGCCATGGCACAGCCAGCGTAGGGCGCGATGTAGGAAAGGGCGGCGGGATCGGACGCGCCCGCGACGACGACGATAGTGTGCTCCATGGCACCGTGCTCCGTAAGGTCGGCAACGATTTTCGCAACTTTGGATTCCTTCTGGCCAATCGCAACGTACACGCAAGTCACGCCCTTGCCCTTCTGGTTGATGATGGCGTCCAATGTAATGGCAGTCTTGCCGGTCTGACGGTCGCCAATGATGAGCTCGCGCTGACCACGGCCGATGGGGATCATGGAGTCAATGGCTTTGATGCCCGTTTGCAACGGCTGCTTTACTGCCTGACGGGTGATGACGCGTGGGGCAATCTTTTCTACGGGGTAGAATGCGTCTGATTTGATTGGACCTTTGCCATCCAGCGGCTCACCCAACGGGCTCACCACACGACCGATAAGGTTCTTGCCAACCGGCACTTGCAGGACTTTTCCGGTGCTGCGCACTTCGTCACCTTCCTTGATGTGTGTGCTCTCGCCGAGGATAATGGCACCAACCGAATCTTCCTCAAGATTCAAAGCCACACCAATGGTATCTCCCGGGAACTGCAACATTTCCGAGGCCAGGGCGCTGCCCAAACCGGAAATGCGGGCGATGCCGTCACCCACGTCAATGACGTGGCCGACTGTGGCGTTCTTCGGTTCGGCGGTGAACGAGGTGAGTTGAGTCTTCAGGACGTCGACGATGGAGTTAGACATACGGTGTGTGCGAGGGTGAGATGATTATGCGAGGAGGTGAGATTTGAGGGCAGCTAAGCGACTGGCTAGGCTGTTATCGATGAGCGTATCCCCTACCTGGATCTTGGCGCCAGCGAGGAGCTTCGCATCATGCACGTGGTGGAGCTTCACTTTGCGGCCCAAAGATTTTTCTAGATTCTCCGTGAGCTGTTCATCAGCTTTTGCATCCATGTGCACGGCACTACGAATATCGACAATTTCGGGACCGCCTCGTTCTGCGGTGATGCGCTCCAGCTCTGCGAAGATGCGCGGCATTTTCCGGAGCAAGCGCTGCCGAACCAGGAGCTTGAGGAACTCCTTAGCAATCGCGACGCGCTCCTTCTCCGACGCGCCTGTGGCTACGTCGTAGTAGGCTTCGGCAAATTGGCGAACTGATGATTTACGCATGCTTGGATTCTTCCACTGCTTCAGCGACGAGTTTCTTATCCAGGTCTTTGGTCGTCCCCTGCGGCACCACCTTCTGCGTGGCGCTAATAACCAGGTTGACTATTTCCGTCTTGGCTTCGGTTAGGGCTTGCGCCTTTTCTGTGGCGATTTCCACACGGGCGTGGGCACGGATCGCCTGTAATTCTGCGTCCACTTCCTTCAACCGCTCCTGGCGGTAGTGCTCGGTCTCCTTTTCCACGTTCTCCATAATGCCCTGCGCTTCCTTGCGCGCCTCAATGAGCTTCTGCTCCTTCAAGCGCTCGGCTTCGGCCAGCTTTTCTTCAACAGCTTTCGCGTTGGCCAAGCTCTGCGCAATTTTCTCCCGCCGTTCCCGCATGACCTTGAGCAAAGGGGTATACGCAAACTTCCACAGCACGAACAGCACCAGGCCAAAGTTGATGACCTGCGCAATGAGCAGGCTCACTTGAATGCCGAACTTTTGGACTAAATCTCCCATAGGATTGAAGTTACTCGGTAACCACTCCGCCGCAGCGCGACGGAGGACGTCACTGAAGAACTTAGACGAATTTGATGATGAGCGCCACAACCAGTGCGTACACGGCAATGGCTTCGGCGAAGGCCATGGCGATGAGCATTGGCACTTGCACTTTCCCGGCAGCTTCCGGGTTGCGGCCAATTGCTTCCATGGCTTTGGCAGCCAGCTTGCCAATGGCGAGGGCAGGCCCGATACCGCCAATCGCGATGGCGATGGCAGCGGCAAACAGTTTCGCTGAGGCTACGTCCATACTGCTTTCCTTTCATCCCTTTGCCTTCGACGAGGGTGGGTGTTTAACGTCGAGGTTGCAGGACAATTAGTGGTGAAATGTCGAGCGCCATCAAGCGCCCCGCATCTCCACACTAGTGCTCGGTTGCGGCGGTGGCAATTTTCAAGAAGACCAAGGTGAGCATGGCGAAGATGAACGCCTGGATGAAGCCCACGAACAATTCGAGGAACAGGTACGGTACCGGCTCCAGGAATGGGATGTTGAGGACGATGATTATGAGCAGCACTTCACCTGCAAACTCGTTGCCGAATAATCGGAAGCTGAACGAGATGATCTTCG
>CAIPSZ010000017.1 GCA_903867845.1 Candidatus Kerfeldbacteria bacterium
AGGTAGTGGCCACGGGTATTACCACTGAAGAGCTGCACCGCGCCAAGGAGTACGTAAAAGGGAAGTTTGTCCTATCATTGGAAGACTCCGAGAACATTGCGGGCTGGCTGGGCAAGCAGGCGCTCTTCAATGCAAAGGTGAAAACTGCTGACCAGCGCTTAGCCGACATTGCGAAAGTCACAAAAGGACAGGTTGAGGCAGTCGCCAGGCAAGTGCTTGTACCTAAGGCGTTCCGGCTTGCCGTCATTGGCCCGTACGACCAACCGGAGCGGTTCGCCAAGCTTTTGCGCGGCTAGCACGCTCGCGGTATACTCTGGACATGGATACCAGCAACAAACCGAAGACTACCGTCGATATTTCCATGGCGACGATTGTGCGGATTACCGCAATCGTTCTGCTCTTGGCGTTTGCATACACCATTCGCGACGTGTTCGTCATCCTCCTCGTATCCATCGTCGTGGCTACGGCTATTGATCCAGTCGTGGACAAGCTCCAAGCCCGACGCATTCCACGAGCCTTGAGCGTTATTTCCCTGTACATCCTCATCTTCGGCGGGGTTCTGGCTGTACTCGCGCTCATCATCCCGTCACTGGTCACCCAGGTGTCGGAACTCGCGCAGAACTTTCCCACGCTCTACCAGAAGTTCATCAATGAGTTTGGCGCTATTCGCTCGCTCTCCACGAGCGCAGGATTCCAGCAGAATATTGACGGCTTTCTCAAATCGTTGCAGTCCAATATCGGGAATATTGGCTCGGGCATCTTCGGCGCGTTGACTGGATTCTTCGGCGGGCTTATCTCGTTCATCGCCATTCTCGTGCTCACGTACTACATGGTGAGCGAGGAGAGTGGGATGAAGCGCTTCTTCCGCGCGATTTTACCCACGCAGTACCAGCCATTTTTTGCTCAGGTATTCTCAAAGATTCAGATCCGACTTGGTGGGTGGATGCGCGGGCAGCTCCTCATCATGCTCATTATTGCTGTAGCGGATTTCATTGGCTTGAGCATCATTGGCGTGAAGTACGCCCTGGCATTGGCGCTCTTTGCGGGGCTCTTAGAATTACTGCCAATGATTGGCTCAACCATTGCCGCAATTCCAGCAATCTTCGTGGCAACGACCCAGAGTTTGACCAAGGGCATTATTACCCTCATCCTCTTCTTCTTCATCCAGCAAGTACAGAATAACTTCGTTTCGCCTCGCGTCTACCGCGGGTCTACCGGGTTGCACCCCATTGTCACCCTCACCGTCATGCTCATTGGCGCGAAAATCGCCGGGCTCCTGGGTATCCTGCTCGCCATCCCGCTCGCGATCATTGTGACGACTGGCTACCAGGAGACGTTCGGCAAGCGACGCGACGCCGAGCTCAAGCTGGAGCAGTAATTTCGTACATATTCTATGGCCCGAGGCATCCCACTCCTGGTGACGACGCCGATTTTCTACGCCAATGCCGCGCCGCACGTGGGTCATGCGTACACGGGTATTGCTTCAGATGTCATTGCCCGTTGCTGGCGCCAGCAGGATCGGAAGACGTTCCTGCTCACCGGAACCGACGAGCATGGTCAGAAAGTTGCTGATACTGCGGCGAAAGCCGGGGTCACGCCCCAAGCATTTGTGGACCAACAGGCAAAAGTGTTCGAGCACGTCTTCCGCAAACTCGACATTGGCTTTGACCGTTTCATTCGCACCACTGAACCCGACCACATTGCTGGCGTGCAGGAATTTTTACAGAAGCTGAAAGCCGCAACGACACCACTCGGCCGTCCAGCGGTGTACCAGGGAGAGTACAGCGGTTTGTACTGCCAGGGCTGCGAGCGTTTCTACACCGAGAAAGAATTAGTTGATGGAAAGTGCCCGCTCCACAATACCGTGCCGCAGCAACTGGTGGAGCACAACTGGTTCTTCCGCCTCGCCGATTACTTGCCGATCATCCAGAAGGCGATTGCCAAGAACGAACTGAAGCTCATTCCCACAACCACTAAGCAGGAAGTCTTGGGTTTCTTCAAGCAGGGCGTGCAGGATTTCTCCATCTCCCGCGAGCGCGTGCGCTGGGGCGTACCTTTGCCTTGGGACCCAACGCAAACGGCGTACGTGTGGGTGGACGCCTTGCCGAACTACCTCACCGGCGTTGGTTTTGGCAAGGATGCCAAGCACGCGCGGAACTGGTGGCGCGGTGACGTGGTGCACGTCATGGCGCGGGACATTTTAAAATTCCACGCTGTGTACTGGCCCGCGCTGCTCCTGGCTGTTGGCGAACCCATGCCGAGCACGATAGTCGCGCACGGGTTTTTCACGGTGAATGGCCAGAAGATGAGCAAGAGCATTGGCAACGTCGTGGATCCCGTTGACCTCATTGCGAAGTACGGCGTGGACGGCACGCGCTACCTGCTGCTCACCCCGTTCCCGTTCGGCCAGGATGGCGACTTGCCCGTGGAGCGATTCACCGAACGGTACAATGCCGACCTAGCGAATGGCCTGGGCAACCTGGTGAGTCGGACGACGAACATGGTGGAGCGGTATGCGAACGGCGTGGTGAAACTCGCGAAAGCTCCAAAATCTCTAGCGAAAACCCGGAAGCTCACGGAAACGTTCCAGTTTAGCCAAGCCCTGGCCGACATCTGGGCAACGGTTACCTGGGCAAACCAGGCAATCGACAAAGCACGGCCGTGGGATTTGGCGAAAGGGGAGCACGCAACTGATGCGAAAAAACTTGCCGCACTCCTCGCCGAGCTCGTGGCGCAGCTCAAGGAAATTGCGGTCGCCATCACGCCGTACCTCCCTGAAACCGGCGCCACCTTGACGAAGTGCTTGCGACAGAAGAAGATTGTAAAAGCTCCTCCGCTCTTCCAGCGCGTCGTATGAACACCGCCGATATCATCCTTCTCATCCTTTGGTTTGGCTTTACGTGGGCAGGATTTTGGTATGGCCTCATCCAAACCCTTGGTGGAATCATTGGCATCTTTGCGGGTGCGGTAATCGCCGGGCGGTTCTACACATTTGCTGGAAGCTGGATTGGCTCCGCCGACCGTCTTGGCTTGAGCCAGTGGCTTGCGTTCACCTTCATCTTCGTCGTCGTGAACCGGGTAGTTGCCATAGCAATTGGCACGATTGGGAAAGTGCTCAACGTTGCCAAGATTATTCCTGGTGTTGGCCTGCTGAACCGTCTCGGTGGCGCAATTGTTGGGCTGGTGGAAGGCGCGCTCGTGCTTGGACTTATCATTACCGTGGCCCGAACCTTGCTACCGGCATCGGGTTTAGTCCAGCAGCTGGATGGTTCACGAATCGCTGATCTGCTTGGGAGTATCGGAGGAACCCTAACGCCCCTTCTGCCCGAAGCAATCCGCGGGGTGAAGACGATCATCAATGTCTAGTAGCCTCTACATCGTCGCCACGCCTATTGGGAATTTGGGCGATCTTTCGGTTCGGGCCAAAGAAGTACTCGCGCACGTTGACGGTATTC
>CAIPSZ010000018.1 GCA_903867845.1 Candidatus Kerfeldbacteria bacterium
CAATATCTCGAATTTTTTTCAGCAAACCATTTGTGGGAATATTATCGATATAGGTGACGGCCTTATCGATGGACTGCTTTGCCTCTTCAAGCGCGGGCTTGGCATTGTAGATATTTTCCAGTACGAGCCGCTTATCATTTGGACTGAGCGTCGCAAGACTCACGTCCTTATTCTTCGTCAATGGCCTTGCCACGGATGAGGCAACCGCGGCAACCTTTTGAATTGATTGCCCCGTGGTGACCCCCGCCGCGAGTAAATTTTCAATAGCAACGACTTGGGTTTTCGCCCACGGGATGCGCTTCAACCAGAGGAATTTTTTAAAGGTTTTTTGCGACTCCTGGAAGCTGACGACGGCGCTTTCCAACGTCGTTTGCGCACCGCTAAAATCTTGTTCGAGGAGTAAATTTTGCGCCCTGAGGAATAAATCCTTACCCGTCGTGCTCTCTTTTACCAAACGCTGGGTGGGCCCCAAAAATATCGCGACGAGAATTGCACATACCAAAATGAAAAACCCTACGACGCCACCGCAGTAGTACAGAATTTTCTTCCGCTTACGTATGGACTTACGGAAAGCGCTTTTTGGGGAAAGAAAATTGAGAAATTTGCTCATCGTGAAGAACGCTCACTGCGAAAAAACACACAAAGCGACTTCGACCACAGTATCACAAGCACGTAGAAAACTCAAGAATTGTATATTCCTTCATGTATCTCGTTCATTTCCATACCACGCTGTTCAGTGGTAATTCAGGAACCGCCTCGGTTATTCATATTCTACTCCCCTACATTGCTCTTCGCTGGCTGGAACCGGTACAGCGTACCGACGTCGGTAAATGTGTTTCTATTGTACACGCTGTAATCAAATGGCTTCACGGGCTTGGGGTACGTGAGGGTAGCGATGGCGTGAAAATGATCGCTCACGATTGCGGTGAATCCAGGAATTCGGTTGAATGCTCCGTAATCATCAATGTAGGTATACGTGCCATGCTCCACATTGGAAAAGAACGCCGCTTTTGAAATTCGCCCGGAATCAACAATTTGACCGAAGGTAAAAGGATCTACTTCTACCGTTGATCCAGTGGCATACGCGACAAGGGGGTCTTCAACAAGAATTTGTGATCCACGATTGATGATTGATGTTTCTCGGTTAAAAACTGTTTGGCGCGCAGTGACGTACGTTTTCGTTTCCCAGGGAAACGCGGCGTATGACCATAGGGCGAAAAAGCACAGGAGGACAAGCAGCGCAGGATAGAAGTACTTCACCGGCAGCGTCTTCACTTTTTCCCAAGGCGCGCTCGTCGTCGCAACGAGCACCAGGGCAAGGATGAATTCAAGCAGGTAGTTTTGAATTCCGACTTCCCGGAGCAGCATGAGGAAGGTAACAAAACTACAGAGAAAGTACAGGGAGAAGAACTGCTTTGGACGACGAACGACGTTCCATACGGCAACGCCAATGAGCGGCAAGGAGACGATTCCGGTTAATGCGGCGATGCGAAAGGCGAGGTAGATTTTTCCGTACGGGACCAGCCCGGTGTACACGAAGATTTGCTTGGTGAATTCACCGTGCGTGAGCACGTGGAGCGCGAGCACCCCTACCCCTACGAGCGCGGCGTATGTGCCCGCAAAGCGCCAAGCGTCTCTTCGGTTCTCAAAGAGTAGCCAGAGGAAATACGCGAGCGGTGCGAATACAAAATTCTGCTTCGAAAAGAACGCGAGTGAAAAAACGAAAGCGACGAGGAAAATGCTAATCGAACGCTTTTGCGACTTCACGTTTACGATTGCAATACCAAGGGCAATGAAAAAAAGTCCTAAGATGTCCGGCCGAGCAATGCTACTCCACTGCGATACAATGAACGCGCTGCAGAAGAGTAGCGCCGCAAATATTGCCGCAAGCGTATTTTTTGTTGAACGCTTGACTATGAACCCAACCGTTATACCCGTTGCCAAGTACAAGAAGAGCGTGAGCGTGCGTAAGACAGCAATGCTCTGACCAAAAATACCAAGAAAAATGGAACCCAGGTAATTGTAGAGTGGCGTGTAGAAGCCAAAAATGTACGGTGCGGACGCAACACTGTGGTACATGGGCGCGCCGTGGAGGAGTGCGATCGCATTGGTAAAGACAAACCCCTCTGCGTAGTCAAGCCGAAAAGGCACGTTCACGACCAAGAAGAACTTCCACAAGACAAATACTGTAGCCAGCAACGGAATGAGTAAAAGGAGCAGCATTCGTAATGAGAGAATGCTTCGTTGAGTGACCGACTCATTCGGGAGTACCATGTTCTCCATAGTCGTGTCGTCAAAAAAACTGAAACATCTTGAGGCAAACCCTACCTTTCGCCACTATTACATTTTTACTGGCGCGCTAATACCGAGCGTACTCAGCACATCAGCGAGCACGTTTTTCGTGGCGTTCACTAGTGCAAGCGGAACTACCTGCACGGTGTCGGTATCTATGACGCGGACATTGGTGTAGAACTCGTGGAACGTGCGCGCAATATCCAGGGCGTACTGCGGAATGCGCTGGCTTCCGTAGTCCCGCGCCACGTCTTCCAGCACCTCCGGCCACCGAAGGAGTTCCAAGATAAGCTTTCGGCTGGATGGATGCAATGCTCCGGCTTTTCCCTTTCCCATGGGTAGCTTCTTCACCTTTGCCAGGATGCTGCAAATGCGCGCGTGGGCGTACTGCACGTAGTACACTGGGTTCTTCTCGCTCTGCTCTTTCGCTAGGTCCAAGTTGAAATCCATGTGCGTGTTCACGTCGTACATGAGGAAGAAGAAGCGCGCCGCGTCTAAGCCAACCTCCTCAATGAGTTCACTCGCTTCAACATACGTGCCCCGGCGCTTGGACATCTTCACTTCCTTGCCATCGCGAATGAGGCGGACGAACTGGATGATGATGGGTTGGAAAATATGTTGCGCATCTTCCATACCCAGACCTTTGAGCGCGGCGTGCATGCGCAGCACGTAGCCATGGTGGTCAGCGCCCAGGATGTTGATGGCAACGTTGGCCTTGTGCTTGGTGAACTTCAGCCAGTGGTTCGCAATGTCGGGCAGGAAGTACGTCATTTCGCCATCGGCTTTCACCAGCACGCGGTCTTTATCATCACCGTACTTCGTGGTGGCGAGCCAGGTGGCGCCGTCCTTCTCAAAGATCATGCCTTTCGCCTTCAACGTCGCCAGGAGTTTATCCAGCACGCCTGATGCGACGAGAGCTTTTTCCGAAAGCCAGTTGTCAAAAGTGATGCCCAAGTCTTTCGTCACCACGTGCTGGATGTCCTTGAGCATGGTAGCCACAACTTTATCTTTTATCTTGTCACTAATCTCGTGGATCTTCGCCACGTCCGTCATCTTGTAGTTGGGCAACTTCAACTTCTCAGCCAGCTCGTTAATGTACACGCCCTGGTAGCACGTGTCTGGGTAGTCAATGGTAATCCCCTGCTGCTGGTAGTAGCGGCGCAGGACGGATTCGGCGAGCACGCTCACCTGCACGCCGCGATCGTTCACGTAGTACTCGCGGAAGACCTTGTACCCGACACGCTCCATGACATTGCCGAGGACATCGCCTAAGAATCCGCCACGCGCATTCGCCAACGTGAGCGGGCCCGTGGGATTCGCTGAGATAAATTCGAGGTGCGTGTGCTGGCCTTTGTACGCATCGCTCTTGGCGAGGGACGAAGCTGACTTCGCAATGAGTTTTGCCTGATTCGTGAGCCAGGTATCGTCCAGGGTGATGTTC
This sequence comes from Candidatus Kerfeldbacteria bacterium, assembly GCA_903867845.1. Taxonomy (GTDB): domain Bacteria; phylum Patescibacteriota; class Patescibacteriia; order PEXW01; family PEXW01; genus CAIPSZ01. The sequence continues at coordinate 3,734 of CAIPSZ010000018.1, forward strand.
AAGAACCCCGGACCTGCTATTTCGACTTTTGCTACTTCCTCACCTTTTCTCTCCGAAAGTTTCTTTGCGAGTTCATCCGCAATTGCCCGGGGTTGTGCGCCTTTGCCCTTTGCTATACCCAGGGCGACGTTTGATGAGAAGTCGCCAAACTCTGGGCGCGGCGTGCGCTCGATTTTTGCCAGTGGATCGCCACTGACTTTTGCGATGTTCTGCTGGAGGATCTTCCGTATATTCATATGCCGAGTATACCATGCGAGCCAATCCAGACTTGACGAAAATACCATATTTTGGTACCTTCAGAAATCAAACCAACGTCTTCGAAACAGTACCTTCAACCAGTAAAGGAGTATGTGTGGCAAGGTCAACACAGCCTACGAAAGAATACTTTTCGTTTATTGAGCGCGCGCTAACGAAGAATTCGTACTGGAACATCCCCCTCCTCCCGGGCTGCCAATTGGATGCGCTGAAGAAAATCGGGCATCCCATCGACATCGAACGCGTCAACCGTGCACTTCAATTCACCGCCAAGGTGAGCGTCGGCGATGAATACAGCCTCGGCCCCGATTGCGGCGAGAACCCAACGAAAGTTGCCGGCAAGCTGGTGAACATCATTCTCCGGAGAAAAGCAGGAGTGACGGATGATTCAAAGTCTGACCTGGAACTTCTCCAGGAAATGATTTCTCATGCTTATGCCTGCTTCTGCCTCGCGTATCAGTACGATGATGACCAACGGAGTCTGAATCGCCTCATCCAAAGCAAAGACTCTGTATTCTTCTTCCACACAACATCTGCCGTGGCCTAATGCCACATTAAAC
>CAIPSZ010000019.1 GCA_903867845.1 Candidatus Kerfeldbacteria bacterium
GAATCATGCCAGACTCCAATCTTTTATGCCCAAATGCTATTGGGATTTGTTAATGTTCAATCTTGAAACTCAATGTTCCTATTTCTCGATATTTAATTACAGTTCAATCCTAGCATAAAGATATACTGTTTTTTACCGAGTTATCCACGACAAAACAGCGCCGTCGCGACGGCGCGGATTTCAACAGAAAGTCGCTATCGACCCTTATTTACTTACTGTTTTGATGAAACAAAACCCGCGGCCACAACGGGCCGCTCTAGGTAAGTTGAAAATTTTTCCTCATTCAAAACGGGGCGGCTCTGCCCGCGATCATCAAAATAACGAATTAACCTGCTCATCATCAACGTACAAGTACGGTTGCTTACAATACCGCGCAGGCAAACCCGCTTTCTTCGGATTAAAATGTACGTACTCTATAGCTGAACGTAAATAATCTTCTGTGTTGAGTATACGGCTATTGAATCGTGGCTGCCAGGCGAATACTGTCATAGTTGAGCCATTACGCAGTGCGTAGACGAAGTATGACTTTATTCCGTGCATGAGATCAGAGACCGTATATGGAGCCGCGGGCAGAGCCGCCCGCGCTCGGGGATTTTTATAACTCCCAGAGCGGCCCGCTGCGGCCGCGGATATATTATTGCGTGTCGATCCCACACCTTTTACCGGTGAAACCACAATATGCACGTGCTCCGGCATGATGCTGTACGCCAGCAATGCAAAGTGTTTCAACTCACACGTTGTCCGAATAATCTTCGCAAGCGCCTTTGCATGACCGGCGTCTTCGAAAAATGGCTCGCCACCCCGGACGTTCGACGTCAATAAATAGGGGTATTCATTTTGTATTACCCTTCTCTGCGTCATAGAATTACTGCCTCACCCCAATCCGTTCCACCGCCAGTTTATACGCGTACGCACTAGCAAAAGCGAAGGTGGACTGCTCTTGGAAGTCCTTCATGAACCGGACCATGTCTGCGGTGTACACCACTTTCCCCATGCCACGGAACAGGAAAGCACCAACCATATCCTCCCCTGCCCCAATTGGCACGATGGCGCTCACGTCATTTGCCTGCATCCAATTATGGACAACTGTGAGCGACGTTTCTCCATTCTCAATCCGGTACGGCAATTCATCAGCAATGAGGACGCGACCACCAGCAATTCGTTGACCAACTACATCTTCTAGTTGCACTTTCAATTGACCCGCTGGGAACTGCGTCAATGCTTGCACCCGCCGTTCAGCCAAGAGGAAATCTACCCACACACCAAAGGTCTTCCCTAATTCCTGCTGTGTCCGCTCCAGCAAGGTCTGGAACTGCATGGTCGAGGCAGCCATGAGCTGCATGCGCTTCAGTGCTTCCTGCCTATCCTTCTCCCGGTTCGCCACAATGCCATCAATGAACTTGTAAATCCCCTTTCGCAACGGTTCAATTGTAAGGCCGATGATGAAGATGGTGACGAGTAGTGAAGTGTTGCTGCTTAACGTGAAGGTTGAACTCGTTGACCGCTGCACGAGGAGCAAAGCGTAAGCGTAGATTGCAAAGAGTAGTACGAAGGTAACGAACTGTACCAGGCTCTTTCGGATGACGACGCGAATGTCGAAGAAGCGGTGCCGGAAAATCGCAAAAGCAATGAAGCTAGCAAACACTAGTGAAATTGGGCTATCAAGTCCAGCTGACCACAGTATGCCAAACTCTGGAAGCACAAAGTCTACAAGTACAATAAATGTAATTGGTACCACGAAAGCTAATACGACGTACGTCATCCGTAAACGTTCTAACCC
>CAIPSZ010000020.1 GCA_903867845.1 Candidatus Kerfeldbacteria bacterium
GATCTTGTCGTTTACGGTCGGCTGGGGAGAAGATTTTTACCGTCCCGAAGATGCCATCGTAACCCCCTTCCACATGAACTTTTTCATCCCGCACCCGCTGGATCGCCTCCGCCACCACGTCGCCACCAATTCGTACGATCTCGGGGAGTGGCGATTCCAGCAGTACATTGAATTCCCCGCCGAGTTTTTCCACCAGCGTGAAGTACAGTGCCTGCACCTTCTTACTTGCTGGTCCAACCTCTAGTGCCTCGCCGATGGTTTCCTCCAGTGGCACGAGCGAGCGAAAGGGTGGGCGCTTTGGGTCAGTGTAGCCTTCCTTACGGTCGGCGAGCTCGGCGACGCGACTGAGCACACCTATGGTCAGCGGCTTCTTGCACACCGGGCAGATACCTTTGGCGCGTTTGGTCTGCGCCGGCGTCAGCCGTTGCTTGCACGCGGCGTGCCCGTCCAGGTGGTACTTACCTTCCTCTGGAAAGAACTCCAATGTCTCAATGATGCGGTTAGGGCTTTTACCTTTACCGGTGACCGAGTTGTTCCATAATGCCGCCGTCAATTCTTTGTACCCAAATTTTTCCAAATCAAATACGGTTGCCTCGCGACCAAGCTTCCGCGGCGAGTGCGCGTCGCCGAATGAGACAATGGTGAATTGGTCTAGGTGGCTCCACTGCCAGTTCATTGTAGGGTCAGAAGACAGCCCGGTTTCAATTGCCGGAATGTGGGGGAGCAACTCCCGGAAGCAATCTTCAGCAGAATCGTAGCCAGACTTGGAACCAAAGAGGGCAAACCACGGTGTCCACACGTGCGCCGGAATGATGAGGATGCTCGGATCAATAGCGAGAAGTCGCGCGGTCAGGTCATGGGCACTCACGCCCAGGATAGGGCGGCCGTCGCTCTTCACGTTAAAGTCTTTGCCCAAATCTTGGTTGATTTTCTCCACGGTCTGCAAGCTCGGTGCCAGGACGACGAGGTGGATGCGACGCACGACGTCGTTCTCGGTGTAGATGCAGGAGAGCTCCGTCGTCAGGAGGAAGAGAGGATTGGTGGCGAGTTTTGGTTTTCGCAACGCGCTTTTGAGTTCTAGAAAGCCACCGGCTGTTGGTACGAGCTGGTCGCGCATTTCGGCAAACCACGTGGGGTGGGTGAAGTCACCCGTACCCACCAGGCCAATGCCTTTGTAGGCCGCCCACTGGTGCATGGTCGGCAGGGTCATGTCTTTGGATACGGCACGAGAAAAACGCGAGTGAACGTGGAGATCGGCAATGAGGCGCATGCCGTGATTCTAGCATGCTCCGTTCGTTCCAGATTGAACGCTTACTCCTCGTCCTCGATGGTCGCGTTGATAGTCTCGAGGACGGTTTGCTCCTCAGGGCTAAGCCCTTTCCAGAGATCGGCTACTTTGTCGCGGAGCGAGCGCGCAAATGCTGGCTGTTCGTTCTGGACGTACCTTTCAATCATCCCGTGGTACGACTTCAGCGCATCCGCAGCGGACATTTCGCTAGCCAGGCGCTGTAAGCCCATAGCATCAAACTGCACGTCTTGCTCAGTCAGGAATGACACACGGGATTCGATGGGCATATGGTGTTGGTTAGATGTCTTCGCGAACTTCTACCATGGCCATGTCGGCAATGTCACGAAAATTCGTATGTTTTACACCACCGTTTGCCCCACCACGTTGGACGACGCTCTCCGTCATCTTTGCTATAACCAAATCTCTCTGATCATCAGTAAGTCCCTCAAGTTGGTCTGCGGCGTACGTAAGATTATCCATGGCAGTTTCCAGTTCGGACTCGTCATCGTCCTTGGTAATGTCGGCAAATTTTTCCCGAGCCTGCGCCATCTTCGACATGTAGGTTTCGATTTCGCCTAACATGAGTGCCGAAGCTGCTTCTCCATAGAGCGCACATGCCCGGGTAGCATTTTCTTCAAACGCGCCACGCGCTTCATTCGCTTGCCTGTAGAGCCCCGCCGCGCTGCCAAAATCGCCTTTTGCAAAAGCAGCATTGGCGCGTTGGTCGTGGGCGTGAAAATTCTCCGCGAAGGGACGTTTCTCGTCGTCGCTCATCTTTTCTGGATCCTCGGGGGTCTCAGGCAAAGGCGTTTCAACCACGCGACTGTAGTAAACATCAGCTTCTTCGAGTAGACCATTTTCTGCATTCCCAGCACGGAAGCTCGCTTCGCCAAGTTTAATATCAAAACGCCCTCGGTACTCTTCTGGAACCTTGTCACGGTACGCTGAAACTTTTTCGGCCAGCTCTAATGCGGTATCGGTACGCCCTAGGTGTGTCCACTCCGAAATTGCCGTCGTAAATTCCTCCACCGCCTTTGCGTAATCCTGCGATTCAAACGCATTGCCAATGCCGTTGATTCGCTCTTGGATAACCATTTCTTCCTCCTGACGTTCAGACATAACAAAGTGGGTTAGGGGAGTGGTTTCTATCCTACGTGCTGAATAGTTCTAGGTCAAGGTATGTTCGCGTAATGAATGGTGGAATACTCGCGCAGGTATACCCTATAGCCTTTCCGTTTGTCGGTGGAAGTATTTGAGGTTGACTCGACTGCCTTAATTGCTAGACTCGGAGTAATACCGAAACCCCATTTACGTTGGAGGGAACATGGCAATCATTCACACCGCCGCTCAGCCTTCACATGATTGGGCCAAGAAAGAGCCTCTGACCGACTTTGATGTGAACGCCCGAGGTACGCTCATCCTCCTTGAGGCCACCAGGAAATATTGTCCCAAAGCGA
>CAIPSZ010000021.1 GCA_903867845.1 Candidatus Kerfeldbacteria bacterium
CTCACAGATAAAGTACCTATGGTCACTGTCGCTCCCGACGAGACGGCAATATACCGCTTCGATATTAGCGGGTACGCGTTCGCTGACGGTTTCGACAATGGCCACTACGGTTTGCTGATCTACCACGATGAACCTACTGCTTCCCAAACCGCTCCGGTTGGTGATCCATCCAATTCCAATTGAACATGCACACTCCGAATAACCCGCCCTCTGGACGGGTTTTCTTTTTTCCGTATGTTACCCTACTTCACGAACCCACCAAATGCATTATTCCCAATGTGAAGCAAGATAGAGCTGCGTAGGGAACCCGAATGGATACGAATGAATCCAGCAACCAGACTGAAGAGCGTGATGCTTATCCAAGCTGTTGAAGAAAGGTTTGCCCACAGCACGCCTTGGAACGACCAGCCAAGGATGTGCACGAGCAAGAACAGTCCAGTGGTAATGAGATTGGCGATCTTCCCTTCTACTTTGCAGGCGAGCACCCCGGCAATCATGTATCCACGGAAAACCACCTCTTCCATGATTGGCGTGAGCAGAGCAACGTATACGTACATGGGCCACGTGAACGTGGAAGCAAAATGCTGGTGCTTCAAAAGAACCATAACCCACGAGAGCGCAATCCAAATAACGACCGCGATGCTCCCCCACTGGTAGCCGCGCTTTGCCGTAGTTTTAGATAAACCAATGAAGTCCCAAATCCTTGGCACGTGCGTATGCCAGTAATAGTACGGGTACACCAGCCACACCAGGAATTTCATACTCAACCAGTACCCGAGCTCAATGTTGCTCTGACTACTTCCCCACCAGTGCATGCCAAAAACCATAGCCTGGTGGAGAATCCACGCGAAAAGCCAAAGTGTAAAAAATCCCAGGATGAAGGTGGCGAGATTTTTTTTCGTAACATTCATCGAATTACCGCTACGCTACTACCTTAGCGAGTTTCGACCTTCGGTATAATTGCGAGACCAAAAAGGAGAATGCCATGAGTCCAATGTAACTTACCCAAAATGGCGTCGGCTTATCTGGCTCTTGGCTCATCACGTAGGTTACTGCGTACAGCATGAATACCAGGAATGCAACGGCGAGAAAACCGCCAATCATGAGGAGAATGATGTGCGCACGGCTCATGGTTTGGAACACCATGCGTTCAAGTTTAAGGCACTGGTGCGCGTAGTACTGCCCAATTGCGAGTAGCATACCTGCAGGGACGAGTACGATGAAGACGTAGATGAAAAACACCCAGCCATTCGCGTAATTATTCAGAATGAGGTGATCTATGAAGTAGCCAACGATAAACGTAGTAGCATACATGAGTACGCCGTAAAATTGGTTTGTGCGCTGGTGAAACGCGAGGCTGCGACTGACTGGCATCTGATTACCTTCCATACAATATTCCTAGTTCTTCTAATACCTCATTCCACGTTTGGCTATACAATTATAGAAATAAACCCGGATGCTTACGAAAGCACAATGATGATGGCGACGATGAGCAAGAAGAAGATGGCTGCTATGCCGAAGACGAATACCTTCCAGGAAAATGCAAATGTTGCACTGGGCGGTTTGCCAGGAATAGCTTGCACGTGCGCCTGCACGAACGCCTGAATTGATGCCTCCTTGCCGGGTGGCAGGGGTAAGGTCAAGGATGGAGCGGTACTCTTCATGCCCAGCCACTTCGTTGTGGCGTACAGCTTGATGACCGGGCGGGTGGGTATCTTCTGCTTCCAGAGAGTGAAGATGGGGCCAGTCATTTCCTGGTCAGCCTGTTCCTCAGCTGGAATTTGGCGTTGGCCGGTTTGGTACCCAACAAACTCGGTCCACCGGTGCGTGCGACCCGGTGGGTCCACAATGGTCACGCCTTCACCATCCAGGCGGATGCGACGTGGGCCGTCAGACCACTTCACGAAGAACGTGAAGAGGGAAAGGAAAGCAATTGCCCCGAAGACGAAAAGGATTGGAATGATAATGATCCAGTCATGCGTTTCCTGCCAGCCGAATACACCGTAGAGAATGACTGTTCCAATGGCCGTGGCAATCCGGCCGTAGTGCTTTGGTTTCGGTTGCTTGGGGATTGCGTACTCGAGTACGGTGCCGTCGCTGAAGAAGTCTGGATTGGGTTGCGACTCGTAGCCAGCACGCGCTTGGTCGACGAGTTCCTGCAACCCGTCCTTTGACCAGCCTGATGCTTCAAGCTCGTTGTAGATAATCCGATCCGAAAGCCCACGCTTGCGGCGGTCATTGTAGAAATTCTGGAGTGCTTGGTCGGGCATAGGTATAGTATACAGAATTATTTACCCTAGCACCTCCGGCCCCTTATTCCGCGGGCTGTTCACCAGCACGTTCGCTGGTTGCTTGAGCAGGTAATCATCCGTACACGGTACGAGCAACTTCTGCAAATCATCTGCGGTTGCCTTGTCATCAAGCCACATCTTCATACCGTCCGGTTCCAAGATGACCGGCATGCGATCGTGAATGGGTTCCACCACGCTATTCGGCGTGGTCGTGACAATGGCAAAACCCACTTCCCCGCTCTTCCCTGGAAATTCGTCGTACACGCCGGCAAAGACGAACCGCTCATTGTTGGGCCGGTGAAAGAAGTATGGCGTGCGCTTGTCACCATCCTTTACAAACTCGTAGAAGCCGTCTGCCAGAATGGCACACCGGTGCTTGAGGAAGGACGATCGGAAGTACGGCTTGCTCGCCAAGGTCTCGGCCCGCGCATTTATAACGCCCTTTTTCAAATCCGGCATCCAGTGCGGTACGTAGTTCCATAATGCTAACGTGAGCTGCTTAGGCTTCTCCTCGGTTTCAATGGGGTGCCATTCTCCTGGCCGGATGTTGTGGGAAGGACTCCAAGATCTAGAATATTTGTTGATA
>CAIPSZ010000022.1 GCA_903867845.1 Candidatus Kerfeldbacteria bacterium
ACTATAGTAACCACTGGTCGTTTCTAAACCACGAAATTGACCGTTTGCCGTAGGGGTTTTCGTCCTCTATACTAGAAGTGCTTGTCCTTAGCTAACAAACCTGTGAAAAATACACCATTCCGCCTCCTCGCCCTAAGCAGTATCCTCAGCTTCGGCGCGGTCATTGTACTATTTACCTCGGTGCACACCGCACAGGCGCTTACCATAAGCCCGCCGTCTTTGGAATTTGGGGTGCAGCCTGGGCAGCAGGCGAATTTGGAAATCAAGCTCTACAACGAGGATGCAACCCAACCAATAGACGTCACTACCGAAACGACGACCTGGACATCGGGAGCAAAGCCCGGTGAGCCAAACTTTCAAGAGAGCGCCACTGCTGAAGATATTGCAAAATGGATTACGGTAGACAAAGGTCCAATCAAGCTCGATGCACAAGGTCGCACGACTGTCCCGGTGAGCGTGAACGTTCCAGCAGACGCGACACCCGGTGGCCACTACGGTGCTATCCTCTTCACGTTCAAGAACCCCAACGCGGCACAGAACGGGCAAATTAGCATCACACCAAAAGTGGCGACGCTCTTCCTCGTTCGCGTAGATGGACCGAATGTTGTTGAATCTGGGCTCATCCAGTCTTTCGGTATCACCGGTGGCAGCACCTCATTCCAGCATTTGCCCGTGAGCTTCACCACCGTCATCCAAAACACTGGCAACATTCACATCAAGCCGAAGGGCGCCATCACCATCACTAATAGTTTTGGGAAAATGGTTGCCACAATCGATTTCAACACCGAAAAGGGCGCGACGCTGCCTACGACAACCCGAACCTACACCAACGAAATCTGGCAGGTTGGTACAGTGCAACCGGTAACAGGCAGTGTTTGGAACCAGTTCTGGACTGGGTACCACAATGAGCGCGCGAACTTCGCCATTGGCAAGTTCACCGCTAAAGCCGACCTGAGTGGCGGTACCGTAAAGCCATTCACCATGACGGCGAGCACGGCATTCTGGATCATTCCCTGGCACATCATCATTGTGTACGGCGTACTGGCCATCATCATCATCATTTTGCTCATCTGCTTGATTCGCTGGTACAACGGCTGGATTCGTCGGAAGGCTACCCCAAAACCAACGGTTCCACCGCAGCAGTAGGATACAGTAATGGGCGCACACCGATCCCTCACGCGGCGCGCTAGCTTTGTGAGCCTCATTGTCGTGCTCGCGTTTGCTTTTGGCGCGCCAAATGTCTGGGCAGATTGGACGTCAGATGTCACGGTCACCGCCACGGTGCCATCAAACTCACCACCCGAACAACCCGTAACGTCAATTGTCCTGCAAGGCATTGCCTACCCATCCTCAAACGTCACGGTCACAAATAACGGAGCGGTTGCCGTTGTGGTACCCGCTGACCCACAAGCACGGTTTAACGTTACCCTAAGTAACCTGCAAGCAGCGACGTACACGGTGGGCGTGTACGGCAGCGATAGCCAGGGCGTGCAAGGGCCCACCTCGAATTTTACCGTCACCCTTACCAGCGGTACGACGGTGACCATCACGGGTATTTTCCTTGGGCCGACCATTGGCGCGGACAAGCAGCAGCTAAAAACCGGCGACACGGCAACAGTTTTTGGCACCACCAGTCCGGAGAGCAACGTCTCGGTATTCTTCAGTTCTACACCCGAAGTGCAGTACGACGTGACCGCGAAAGCAGACGGCACCTGGGTAAAGCAGCTGGTTGCCAAAGACCTAACCGTGGGCAACCACACGGTCAAATCCAAAGCCACTGATCCAAGCGGCGCAATTTCTGACTTCAGTAATACGGTCGCCATAAGTGTTCTGGGCACGCCACCCACGAAGTGCACGGGCAAGACGAAAGGTGACCTCAACTGCGATGCAAAAGTCGACATCGTGGACTTTAGCGTCTTATTGTTCTACTGGAATGCCCGCAATCCGGCTAACGATCGGGCTGATCTTAACCAAGACGGGGTCGTGAACATCATCGACTTCAGCATCATGCTCTTCTACTGGACCGCGAAAACCATATGACCCGAACCCGTATCCTCATTGCCTCGTTCGTTTTCCTTGCATGCTTCACCGCCCGCGGCGTTCACGCAGCGAGCTTATCTGTTTCCACAAGCGTTGCAACCGTGGCACCGGGGGACACGTTCATTGCTGACGTACGGCTAGATAGCGAGAAGCAAGTGGTGAATGCCGTGCAAACGCGCATTCAGTATGACCCCCAAGCGCTAACGCTCATTTCGGTTTCCAAAGCAGACTCGGCGCTTACCTTGTGGACCCAAGATCCAGTTGTGGATGCGGTCCGCGGAACGGTGACATTTTCGGGTGGCATTCCGAATGGAAGCTACATTTTGAACGCGCGTTTGCTTACCCTAACGTTCCAGGCGGCACGTGTTGGTTCCACGGCAATACTTCTCAATGAGAACTTGTCTGGGGTGTACCTCAACGATGGCCTCGGCACGAAGACGTCGCTCACCCTGACACCGGCGAACCTGAACGTCCAGCTCTCCAATGCGACGCTAGTTGTTTCGTCATCAAGTCACCCACGGGAAGACGCCTGGTACAACACATCAACCGTACAAATACAGTGGAATGCCCAACTTGGCGCGCAGTACGCGTACACCTTTAGCCAAGATCCCAATGCGCAACCGGACACGCGTCTGGGTAGCGTGGTCAGCGATGCGATGTTCGGTAATGTCGCCGACGGCACGTGGTACTTCATCATCCAGGAGCACTTGCCCAATGACCAGTGGACCGCACCCGTCCGCCGTCGCGTGAACGTTGATACCACGCTTCCCAACAGCTTCACCCCGCAACTCACGCGTGACGTCGTGCCAGGCAAGCTCGTGCTCGTCTTTGCAACGACCGATCTCACCTCTTCCATTGCCCGGTGGCGCGTGCAAGAGGGTGGGGTAGTGACCGATAACGTAGCTAGTCCGTACGTCCTCCATGATCAAATGCAAGGCCAGACCATAGTGGTTATAGCCTACGACGAGGCGGGAAATAGCCAGAGCGCGACCATTGCGGCAATGCATTCACCCGCAACACATTCGATGAACCTTTGGTATGGTCTGATCGGTGGCGGAGTTGCGCTCGTACTCGTGGGTGGCGTGGTTTGGGGAGTGCGCCGGCGGCGTTCCGTATAGGCTCCAGGAACCGGCAAAAACGCGCTATACTAGCGCAATGGAGGTTAGCAAACACAAACCACTCTTTCGCGCTGCCGTAATCCTGGGCATGCTCGGACTACTGCTTCCACTGCGCCACGCGCAAGCCGCTGGGGCAACGCTTTCGTTTACACCACCGACGGGTTCTTTTGCCGTGGGCAGTACGTTCAACCTATCCATTCTCCTCAACACGGGCGGGCAATCCATTAATGCGGTTCGCGGAGACATTTCCTTTCCAGCCGGCAAACTCCAAGTAGTGAACCCCACAGCTGGAACCTCGTTCATATCCATTTGGGTAAGCCAGCCCACGTACTCGAATACTGCGGGGACCATAAACTTCCAAGGGGGCTTGCCAAATCCTGGCATTAAAACCGATGCTGGTATTGTAAGCACCATAACCTTCCGCGCGACGTCACCAGGCACGGCGAAAATTGTGTTCAATCCAACATCGCAAGTGCTTGCCAATGATGGCCAAGGCACGAACATTTTGAACGCACGCGTGGAGGCAAACCTCACGTTTGTCCTGCCCGCGCCCGAAGGACCAAACGTTACGTCGACGACCGATCCTGACCAGAGTAAGTGGTACCAAAGCCGGGCTGCAAGCTTCTCGTGGGACGCAATCCCGGGTGCCACCGGCTACAGTTACAGTTTTGATGAGAACCCGCACACGAGCGCACCGGAGCGCACGGATGCCACGACGAATCAAAGCGCGTCCGTTACCGCAACTGAAGATGGACGTTGGTACTTCCACGTACGCGCAAAAACCGATACGTGGGGTGGGACGAGCCACTTCCCCGTGCTCATCGACGCTACGCCCCCGGCAGCATTTACGCCGGTCATAGATCCAGCGACGCCAGCACCAGGCGCGAAACCGGAACTTCGCTTTCTCACGACTGACGCACTTTCGGGCATTGAGCATTACGAAATGCAGCTCATCGCCCTGACGGATGCCAGCCAAGGAACGCCATTCTTCGTCGAGCAAACGAGCCCGGTGCGATTACCAGAGTTGGTAGCGGGAAAGTACGAGGTTATTGTCCGGGCATTTGACCAAGCTGGCAATTCCACCGATGGCAAGCTCGACTTTACGGTTGCCGTGCCGCCAGCCGGCTCTGTAATTAGCCGGATACCATTGCTGCAGAACACGCTCATCACGAACATTGCGCTCATATCTCTGGGCGTGCTCGTCCTCGCTTTAGCCACGTGGCTCATTTTCCGCCGACATCGTCGACCCACGGATGTCATTCACGACATTCAGCGCTTGGAAAAAGAGACCATGTTGAAAGAGTCTGAACTCCTTAAAACTATTCAAGCTGCGCGATCATTGGAGACATCCATAGAGTCACAGGTAAACCACAGTAACGAACTGCACGAGCAAGTACAGCAGATTACCCAGCAACCGAAGGCGTGGTCTGACCCGGCGGCGCCCACGAGCACTCCTCCTGCAGATGCGAGTCCTTCCGAAGGCGCAGATTTCCTCAACAGGGAGCCCCCTCCTCCCCTCGCACCTTCCGTCGATGAAGCACCATGGCAGCGATTGCTTTCACTTTTTCCCGCTCCCACCGCCGCTCCCATCGCCTTGGG
>CAIPSZ010000023.1 GCA_903867845.1 Candidatus Kerfeldbacteria bacterium
AAAGATCCAACGCTTCTCTCTTTCAGGAAAGGCCATAGAAGATCACCTCCGCTCAACCTTGCAGGTGGGTGATAAATATGGCTCAAAAATTTCCAAGACTGCTTTCCGCAAGATTGTCCAAAAAGTCGGCGACCCAACAGGACGAAAAATCCTGAATAACTACAAAGATATAAAACGGAACGAGCTTCGGGGGTTTAGCCGGAAGTTTGTACGGACCATCCACGGGGGTGAGACGCAGGGGCGCTTCACTTCTGCATTTGCAGAGCAGGTTGGCCTCAAGCAAGGTGAGGAACTTTCGGAAACGCAAATTAAAGCGCTGGGCATGAAAGTAGAAGGACGGACGTACCGGACGCTAGCGGAGAAGGCAAAAGCAGAGATGAATACTGAGCCAACGGAAAAGGAATTAAAGCTCCAAAGACGAATACGGCAGGCAAATATTGATACCGGCCGCTCCTTACGCTTACGAGCTGAGGATGCGGCAGGCAAGCCATCGGGATTTGCGAATGCGCTGACAAAAGTAACTGACACCAGCGGTCGGAGTACTGGTGCAGGGAGCACGGCTACATCCCATGCTGGTGCAGGGACGAGTGTCATTGGGAAAGTTGGCGACGTTGCCGGCAAACCCGTGGGCGGGCAGTCGGCTTTAGGGGCAACAACTCCGGGAAAAGCAGATCAGCCAACCCCACGCATTGGTGTCCAGCTCACGGGTTTAGGTGGAATTGATCGCCTCTCGCATACGCCAACCAGCTCCGTGCCAAGTGTAGGCGCGCCTGATACTCGACCCGGTTTCCCGTCCAACCGTGGGAGTGATTCGCCTGCTCCACATACGGAAGCGCCCACTGTTGGCATTAACGAAAACAACCAACCGGATGATACACGTCCAGCACCAGAGCTCCCATCGAAGGAAGAGATTGAGCGGATTAGTAACGACCAAACCTTAGGCGGCTAAATATCGGTGCAAATGTGGGTCAAAATCACTTGCCAAGCCGGTGATTTTTTGGTACGTTAGAAGGGCGTTTGAGCCCGTTTTCTCGTCCAAAATACGCCCTATGATCATCACCTGGTACGGACAGTCTTGCGTGAAGCTCCAGACCGCGAATGCAACCGTCCTCATTGATCCGTACGATAGTAAAATTGGCCTGCGATTGCCAAAAGTCACAGCCGACTTCGTGCTAGTCACGCACGACCACTACGACCATAACAATGTTGCGGCAGTTACGGGAACGCCGTACGTCGCGAGCGCACCTGGCGAGTACGAAGTGCGTGGCGTGTTTGCTCGGGGCATCCCGGCATTCCATGATGCCACCGAAGGCAAGGAGCGCGGGGTCATCACCATGTTCCGCATTGAAGCTGAGGGCATGACATTGGTGCACCTGGGTGACCTGGGCCAACCGAAGCTCACCGACGAGCAGTTTGAAGGACTGAACGGCGCAGACATTCTCTTCGTTCCCGTTGGCGGAACCTACACCATTGATGCGAAAGCCGCTGTCGACATCATCACCCAGCTCGAGCCGCGCATTGTCATCCCCATCCATTACAAGATTCCGGGGCTGGATGCCAAGCTTAATCTGGATGGTGTGGAGAAGTTCGTGAAGCAAATGGGTGTCACCACGAACGGGAGTGAGGATAAGCTCAAGATAGTGAAAAAAGATTTACCGCAGGACGAAACGAAAGTCATCATCCTCAAACCTGACGTGTAAGCATGCCCCAGCTCGACGCTATTTCACCCAACCCCAAGCAACCCAAGCGCAAGCCACGGGTGAACCCACGCGGCGTGGTACCCGAGCTCCCGCCACAAACCGTTGAGCGACGGCGGAAGTTGATGTGGGCAATCATCGGTGGGTGCATCCTTATCATTATTATTTTCTGGTTTTCCAGTTTAGGCACACGGTTGCGTGGGAGTGGCGATAACTCGGCGTGGAACACGCTCATGAGCAAACTCGGGAATGCCTTCACTTCGGCACAGCAAGCCGGGAATGCCGCTCTGAAGAACATTAATACAAATGCCCCAAGTCAGCAGGAAGTTCAAACAATCCAGCAGCAGGTCTTCCCCAATGCCGACGCCGTCACCGGTCAGGCAAACGCAAATGCAAACGTCAATGTGCCGGTTGCCAACACGAACGCTACAAACGTAAATTCATCCACTTCAAATGCCAACGGGAACGTGAACCGTACGGTAAACCAGAATACCAATGCCAACTAAGAAACCAATTAAACCGGGACCTGGAGAAAAAACACCCACGCAGATTGCGGCAGCCGCGTTGACGCGCACGGGGAAGCTCGAAGCTCGCCCAATTGTCACGGAAATGCAGGAGTCGTACCTGGACTACGCCATGTCCGTCATTATTTCTCGTGCCCTACCCGACGTCCGCGACGGCATGAAGCCAGTGCACCGGCGCATTCTTTACGCCATGAAAGAGCTCGGCCTCACGCACAGCGCGCGGTACCGCAAGTCCGCCACGGTTGTTGGTGAAGTGCTGGGCAAGTACCACCCCCACGGCGACTCCGCAGTGTACGAGTCCATGGTCCGTATGGCCCAGGACTTTGCCATGCGTTACCCGCTCGTGGACGGTCAGGGCAACTTCGGCTCCATGGACGGCGACGGCGCCGCGGCCATGCGCTACACCGAAGCGAAGCTGGCGAAGATTAGCCAAGCCATGCTCGCCGACCTGGATAAGGACACCGTCGACTTCATCCCGAACTACGACGGCACCAAGGATGAACCGAGCGTGCTCCCCGCGCTCCTCCCGAACCTCCTCGTCAACGGCGCGGTGGGTATTGCCGTGGGTATGGCCACTAGCATCCCGCCACACAACCTCACCGAAGTCTGCGACGCCATCGCGCACCTCATCGACAATCCTGACGCCACGGTGGACGACCTGATGCAATTCGTGAAGGGGCCCGACTTTCCCACGGGTGGCATCATCTTCGATAAGAAGGAAATTGAAGCAGCCTACTCCACGGGTAAGGGTGCCATTGTCATGCGTGCCAAGGCCGATATTGTGGAGACCAAGAACGGCTCGTTCCACATCATCGTTACCGAAGTCCCCTACCAGGTGAATAAAGCATCACTCCTGGAGCACATTGCGGAGCTCGTCCGAGATAAGAAGCTGGAAGGCATTCGTGACCTGCGTGACGAGTCTGATAAGGATGGCGTGCGCGTGGTCATCGAGCTGAAGCGCGACGCGTACCCGAAGAAAGTGCTGAACAAGCTCTACGACGTCACCGACCTGCAGACCACCTTCCACGTGAACATGCTCGCGCTCGTGGATGGCCTGCAACCGCGCGTGCTCAACCTGAAGGGCGTGCTGGAACAGTACATCCTGCACCGCGCCACGGTGGTACGCCGTCGCACCCAGTACGACCTGGACCGAACCAAGGAGCGCGTGCACATCTTGAAGGGCTTGAAGATTGCCGTGGACAATATCGACGCGGTCATCCGCACCATTAAGAAGTCCAAGGATAAGGACGAAGCGCGCGTGAACTTGATGAAGCAGTTCAAGCTCTCGGAAATCCAGGCCACCGCCATCCTGGAAATGAAACTGCAGCAGCTGGCGAACCTAGAGCGGTTGAAGATTGAGCAGGAATTGAAAGACAAGCTGGCGCTCATTAAAGAGTTAGAAGAACTTCTCGCTTCGCCGAAGAAGATTCGCAAAGTTGTGGCGAAGGAACTCCAGCAGCTGAAAGCCGACCACGGCGACGAGCGCAAGACGCAGGTGAACCCCAACCCCGTTGGCGAATTCAAAGCCGAAGACCTCATCCCGAACGAAGCGACGGTGGTCATGCTCACGCGCGACGGCTACATCAAGCGCGTGGCGCCGGAGACGTTTAAAACCCAAGGCCGTGGCGGCAAAGGCGTGATTGGCCTAACTACTAAGGAAGAGGACATGGTGGAGCAGCTCTTCTCCACGATGACGCATGCTGACCTCCTCTTCTTCACTACCCGTGGCCGCGTGTTCCAGCTAAAAGCGTATGACGTGCCGGTGGCGTCCCGCACGGCGAAGGGTCAGGCTGTGGTGAACTTCCTGCAGCTCGGACCCGAAGAAAAGGTCTCCTCCGTTCTCTCGCTGGCTGATCTCGCTGATGAGAAGTTCATGGTCATGCTCACGCGTCAGGGTACGATTAAGAAAGTAGAGATAAGTGAGTTCAAAGACGTGCGCCGCTCGGGTTTGATTGCCGTAAAACTCAAGCCGGAAGATCGCTTGGAGTGGGTGAAGCCCAGCAGCGGTAAGGACGACATCATCCTGGTTTCGCGGAATGGGCAGAGCATTCGCTTCCCCGAGAAGCAGGTGCGAGCCATGGGTCGCAATGCCGGCGGCGTACGCGGCATGAACTTGAAGCGTGGTGACACTATTGCGGGCATGGACATCATCCCCGATGGCTCCGAAGCAAAGACCGAGCAGCTCCTCGTGATCATGGACAACGGCTTTGGCAAGCGCACGCCCATGAAGGAGTACCGCATCCAGGGTCGTGGCGGCAGCGGTGTGAAGACGGCGAAGGTCACGGAGAAGACGGGCAAAATCAGCTCTGCATTCATTGTGAACGCCAAGCGCGAGCAGGAGGACATTGTCATCATTTCCGAGAAGGGTCAGGTCATTCGCCTCCCGCTCAAACAGGTGTCCGTCCTCGGCCGCGACACGCAGGGCGTACGCTTGATGCGCTTCAAGGAACAGAAAGACAGCGTGGCGAGCGTCACGTTCGTGTAGTCCTTAATCATCGAAAATGAATCACCCGCCTCCACGATTGGGGGCGGGTTCGTTAATGACTCGCAGTTCTTTCAGGTAATCAACGAGCTAATTATTTGCGCCGGACGGCAAAGGTGCCAACAGTTCCAGTGATTATGCTTGCCAGGCATTCAGTAGGGCGTACAAATATTGTACGTACTTCCAAGGTAGGGTACGGATGTGGTGTTTGGTACAGCCGCAGCAAACAGACTTCATCACGAATCGATCTTATATTCGTAACGAAGAAGGAACGAGGGATTTCAGTCAGGAGC
>CAIPSZ010000024.1 GCA_903867845.1 Candidatus Kerfeldbacteria bacterium
CGTACTATCCGGCACGAAGAGTGGCGCTATTGGGTTAAACGTGAGCGTGCAAGTTGAACCGCTGGCGACCACCTCAAAGCGTTTGCCTGAACCAGCGGCTGGTACTGTGTCTCCCGCACAAGCCCAAGCACAGGATTCCCAACTCGCTTCTGATGCGGGCCAAATCCGTACTGGACTTGCCTTATACTTCGACGCGAATAATTCATACCCAGACACACTCCAAGGCCTCGTTGGAAATACGAAATTCATAAGCCAGTTGCCAGAAACCATTACTGGACATGCAATTACCTATACTCTAACGCAAGATAAGAAGAATTTTACGTTGCAGTACACGTGTGTGAGCGACACGACAAAACAAGGAAAAATTGATTCCGCAACCGGCAACGCTACCACGTGTACGTCGAGCGATTCAAGCACGTCACTCTTGAGTTTCATTGATGCTTCAAGCCTATTCCAGTACCTCCCAACAGACATGAACTTGAGTGGCACGCTCGTAACCTTCCTGAGTGAGCAGACGGTGAATGGCGCAAAGTCACCTCGTGGGTACGTGACACTTAAGGGGTCGTACGCTTCTGGCGGAACTACACTTTCGGTCGATGGCGAACTCCGCATGAAAGATGCCAAGTACTACGGTATCGTGCACCAATTCCCGTCACTATTCTTCATTGACCTTACCTCGCTCAAAGACAAGTGGGTAGTTATCGATCCCACAGCTGGAGATCTCGCCGATGGTGCAAACCCACTGGATAGTGTGAGCGGCATTACCCCGACGAATGATGACCTGAATAAGGCAAAAGCCGAATCGGTTACTTTCATTCGAAAAGCTATTGATGCAAAGGCAATCGTCCTTACCCGTGAGGGGACCGAGGATATTAATGGCCAACGATTAAACAAAATAAAGATCACCATGGACGCCGACCAGCTCCCAGCCGCAGTAACCGCGTACAAAGCAGATGCAACGAAGCGCAATGCCCTGAACAAGGATGTCGGCCAAGCGCTGGATGAGCTCGTGAAACCGGAAAACCTGCAGAGCCTTCGTGTTATTGCTGGGCAGACGACGCTCACTATCTGGATGGAGAACCTCACCAGCACACCGCACAAGCTGCAGCTTGAAACCATTGTCGTCCCGCCAGCGAAAATTGAGAAGTTGAAAGACAAGCAGGTGCGCGCCAGCATTGCGCTCACCTTCGAGCACCTGGGCGAGCAACCGAGCTTTGATACGCCTGCCAACCCCATCTCCCTGGATGAAGCCGAGCGGTTGATTACGGGCATTACGGAAGCGCAGCAGAAGTTCGATAAGCAGCGTAGTGCCGTTGACGACCTACGCAGTGCATTAGGTAATTACAAGGATAAAAATGGCACATACCCCTCAGCATTGAGCAAGCTTTTGGAAAAGCCCACACCATCAACAAACTCGAACGGAAACACGAACTCAATAGTCATCGAGAATATTGGCATTGGCGGGTCAACCTACCAACTCACCAGCGATGCGAAGAACTTCTTCGGCACCTATGCTTCGCGTACGAGCATCCCCAAGGACGTGTTCACAAGCAAAGACTTCCCCTACGCGGTAAAAGATGGTGGGTACACCCTCACGTACCAGATGACCCTCCCGCCCGATTCAGATTCCTCAGACCTAATGGGTGGCTCTAGCTACTACACAGGCCTCTACGTGAACGGGACTAATACTGCTACACCTGATGCGCTGTCCGTGGAGAAGCAAGCCGAGAAAGACAAGGCAGCAGGAATTTTGCCAGATGATCGTGCACATGCTGTTGAATTCGCCAAGCAAAAAACTGCGGTGCAGGACATACGGACGGCACTCTCTTCATACCAACTCGCGAACCAAACGTACCCTTCAAGTTTGGACGCATTGACAGGAAAATCTGCAAATACAAATTCTTCGTACTTGTACGGGAAGAGCCTTCCGAGTGATGCAGTGACGGGAAAACCCTTTACCTATACCGGCACGAAAACTTCGTACACCATAATCTACACAGTTCACCTACCAAGTAAGGCGATGACCGGATATGCAAATGACCTGCCCTACATCTCACAGTCAGATCTTACTGACTATGTGAATGGGACGAATACGGCGACAGAGAGTACGGTCTCGAAAGAGGCTGACCTGGCAGCCAATTCGTTATCGGCTGCGGACCAGCAAAAAACGCAAAAATTCCTTCAGCAGGTAGGCACAATTACGCAGTTACGGACTGCGCTCTTTTCATACCATGCAAACCTAGGAAATTACCCAGCAACCTGCAATTAAACCAGTAGCCAAATCTCATAACCAGCAATGCGATTGTGAAAACTGCAAGGAAAAGCGTGAGATTTTAGAATATCTGTGGAAGCTTCAGGACGAGAAAGAGGGTGCATGATGAGTAAGAAATATAA
>CAIPSZ010000025.1 GCA_903867845.1 Candidatus Kerfeldbacteria bacterium
ATTCGGCGCCGTTGGGGTGAAAGTGACTGCGTCCCCGGCACCATTAACAGATAACGCTCCACTCACAGCTGTTGGCGTAGTACAGGTAAAATCTGTTGCTTTATCGCACCGCTGGACCACGACATTATCAGGGTTGAGTAATCCAGTCGCGCCGTTGCTGACATCCATTTTCACATTGAACTTCCCGGATATTTTTATATTCTGGCAGACGTTCTGGGCGTTGGGCACTGGATTCGGTGTGGGCATTACTCCGGTGCTGGGGTTACATGAGTAGTCCTGTACTAGTGCTGGCGTATCATCTGCCGGAATTCTGTAGTCTATTGTGTTAGAATACGCGCCGTTCACCTCCACGCTGAATGGATACACTCCATTTGCAAGCCGACCAGAGGGTTTGCTCGTGAGCTGCGTATCCGTGAGGCCCGTTACCGGCACGTCGCCAGCGTAAACGCCGTACTGCGTAGTCACGTTTCCGGTATCAGTCCCAAATCCTCGGCCCGTCGCCGTTAAACTTGCAAGACCATCGTTATTTTTATCCGGACTTATACCGCACAAACTCGGCCCTTCGTCGTTGGTAAAGTCAAATTCCACGAGGTTGCTGGAGTTCTCTGGATTGGTACAGCTCGCATCGCCATTCCCGCACACCTGCACGAAAGAGCGATCGCCGGTATTGAAGCCTGTTGGAACCTGAATGAGTATTTGATCAGTCCCCCAGTAATTTGTGGCGCATATTGGTGGAATACCGATAGCAAAAATTGCGCCGTTCTGAGAGCGGAAGAAGACTTGCCCACTTCCTCCAAAGTGCGTGCCACTTACGGTGATAATACGGCCTGCTTTCCCTTTACCTGGAGAAATCCAATTAATGTGCGGGCTAAAGATATCTGTTGGTGGTGATGCTGGACTAAATTTGCCTCCGACTTGTACGGTAATTGGTCCCGAAACCGCACCGGTTGGTGAGTACGTGAGGAGTCCCGCAGGCACAATCGTGGTAATGCTATTATCTTTTACATTCTGGATGCACGCGGGTGACGTCCCTTGGTTTGGGAGTTTGGCGTTATTAAAGCATGCGCTAGTGGATCCGCTGTTCGCGTCCGCAAGGACATTACCGCTGAAGAATACTTTTTGTGCCCCGCTAAAATTCGAACCGGTGATAGTGACGATGTTTCGCTTCGCTGGATCGCCATACCACGCAGGCGTGGTAATACCCGTCACCGCCGGTGTGCAATCCACCGTCGTCGTGTCGGCGGTGGTGAACTGCCACTGGTAGTCATCCTTCCCCTTTCCTTCAGAAATCGTATTGGGCTTACAGATTCCCATACCCTCGCCACAGTCCAACGGGTTAGAACAGGAATCGCGGTACCCTAATGTACCATCCGTTGCACTGTTATCGGCGCTCAACGTTACCGTGTATTGTGTCTTCGATTTCAAGGGACCACTCAAAGTAATATCCATGGAATCCGGCGTGGCCATGTCGACTCGCGCTACGCTCGCGTCATTCGGGCTAATGGCGAAGTTCTTAATGTTGTAGACCGATGGTGGGTACATCGACTCGTCGAAGTGGACGTGAATGTTGGGTGACAAGCACTGAATGGTTTCTCCTTGGGTCGGAATGGTGTCTCCGTGGCACGTCCCATTTCCAGATGGATCGACGCAGTCAGCATCTGATGTACATGTTTTAACCGCACCGTTAATGAGGTTCGAACAGACGTTCAGAACTTGAGGGGGAATTTTATCGGTTTCCGTTCCCGTGGTGAACGTCCAGCCCCCAGGAGGCGGCAAGGTTGCTGTCGTACTGCTCGGATCACTCGCATGCACGCCAGACACGTCAACGGAGTACTTGGTATTTGGTGATAAGTCGGCCCCCGTGTGGTCGAACGTCGCAATGTTGCTAGTAAACTTTGCCGTGCCAGTCACTGCTCCGCCGCCAGCATCCAAGGTGACGGGGAACGTGCTTTTCGTATCGTCAATCTTGTTGTACGCATCCTGCAAACCACCAAACGCACCAGACACTGCGGCGCAGAGCTTCACGCTCGTCGCGCTATCCTTGGGGTCTTCCCATGTCGCGTAGTACGTCTTCGCATCGGGGTTCGGACAACCTGGCACACCTTGCAGGTGGCCAACGCCACTACCATCGTCTACACAAATTTCACAGGGATTAGACGTGGGACCGCCAATAGTGCATGACGCCGCCTGCGCTGAACCGCTCGTTGCATTCGAAATGAACCGCTGGACGAACAGCACAATCGCCCAGGCAAGGAGAATGATGACCAAACCAATGACGCCGTTAATGAGCGTGCGCTTCGCTTTTTCAATTTGCTGCTCGTTTCCGCGAGAGGTCAGCCACAGAAACCCTCCCTAATAACGGAATTTTTAATAGCAATTCGGCCGAGCTGCGCCAGATCATAAACAGTGGAATAATGA
>CAIPSZ010000026.1 GCA_903867845.1 Candidatus Kerfeldbacteria bacterium
GCATCTGTGGGGTGCACGACAGCGGCGCTGGCCGCCTCCTGCCCGCCGGCCTCGCACAGCAGCCGCATAGTGGCTCCATGTCTGCCAAGGCACGCCTCAAGGAGCGGCGTGTGTCCAAAACTGTCCCGCTGAAGCATCAGGTGGGGATAGCTGGCGCAGAGCAGACGCACCTTCGCTGCTCGATGCTCTTGCTGCCAAACCACAGCCAAGTACAGCAGATTCTGCGACCGGTTGTCCACCACCATCGCCCGCCACCACTCCCCGTTGTTCAAACCAAAGCGTAAACCTATGCCCACACGCGTCGCCATCATTGAAGACGAGCAAGTACTCCGTGAACTCCTCGTGAAGAAACTTACCCAGGTTGGCTTCACGGTGTCCGCCGCAGTCGATGGAGAAGCTGGCCTAGCCCTCCTCACTTCGCAGGAGCATGACGTTGTGCTGCTGGACATTGTCATGCCGAAGCTGAATGGGTACGACGTGCTCAAAGTTCTCGCCGAAAAGCAGTACCACACGCCAATTATCATTATTTCCAATTCCGGCCAAGCCGTAGAGGTCGACAAAGCCTTAAGTTTGGGCGCCACAGACTTCATCGTGAAGGCGCAAATAACTCCGGAGGAAGTGGCGCAGAAAATTCACACCGTGCTCGACCGGGCGCAGGGCAAGGTACGCCCACCAACGAAGAAGTTGAGTAAAGAGGAAGATGACATTAGTCTTCCAGCTGAAGGCTTGCACATCCTCATTGTTGAAGATGACCAGTTCCTCCGCGAGCTCATGCTCACGAAGCTCAAGCGCGAGGGCTTTGTGGTAACGGCGGCCGTTGACGGGAAAGAGGGTTTGGATGCTGTCCACCGGGCGAAGCCAGACTTGGTGCTCCTGGATGTCATCCTGCCTGGCCTGGATGGTTTTTCTGTACTGACCCAAGTTCGCCACTCGGCAAATCCCGCAATTGCGAAGACGCCAATTGTCCTGCTCTCAAATCTCGGCCAAGATTCCGACGTGCAGAAGGGCAAGCAGTTGGGCGCAAATGACTACCTCATCAAGTCCAACTTGACCATTGACGAAATCATTAAGAAAATCCGTTACATCATCGCGACGGAAGGAACGCCCGCAAAGAAAACCTAGAGGTAGCTAAGCGGGTTGACGGGAGTGTTGTTGATGCGCACCTCGAAGTGCAAGTGCGGGCCCGTGGTGCGGCCGGTCATGCCCACGTAGCCAATAATATCGCCACGGCTCACCGTTTGCCCAACGTGGGCAATGATTTTGCTTTGGTGCGCGTACAGCGTGGACATGCCACCACCGTGGTTGATGACCACGTGGAAGCCGTACCCGTAGCGCTCGTACTTCACCTCGCTCACCACGCCGTCACTAGCAGCGTAAATTGGCTGGCCAACGCGCGCGTCAATGTCGATGCCGGTGTGGCCGTAGTGGAAATACTGGTTGAGTTTGTGGAAGATTGCGGGCCAGAGCAAGCGCGCGCCAGCTGCCACGCGTGAAGGGGCTGGAATGTTAAGGAAAGTAATCTTCTTGCCCGATGAATTGGAAGATGAATTCGAAGACGACGATGTTGGCGTAGGCGTTGGCTGCGGGGTCGGCGTTATGGATCCGTCAGGAATGATAATTTGATCGCCGGTATTCAAACCCTCGCTGCCAGTGATCCGGTTGAAGGCAAGAATTTTATCCGTCGTGGAGTTGAACTTCTTGGCGATGCTATCCGTCGTGTCGTTCTTCTGCACCGTGTACGCCACGCCACTCACTGGTAGGATAGTGAGCGTCTGGCCTGGCTTGATGACGGCGGTATCGGCAAGGTTATTCGCCCAGAGCACGGTGTTTGTGGAAATGCCAAACTTCTGGGCTATAGAGCTCAACGTGTCCCCACCTTCAACGGTGTAGGAGCGAACTTCTTCAGATTGCTGGCCGTCACTGGTTGCCCCGCCCACACCCAAGCTCACCTGGCTATCCGTGCTCGTGGTTTGCGTGGTGTCTGTAGCAACTGGCCGTGCTTGGTCTGTAGCACTCGGGGTAAGGGCGAGCTTCGTCGCTGGATCCGTTGCTGGAGTCGCCGGACCTTCCACAACTTCAGTGTCCTGGTCCAGTGAGTTATTGTAGAGCGTGGCAAACGGGCTCTGCTGGCCGAACGTTACCGGGTCTGGGCGCTTTGCATACGCACCGTTGAACGCAATCATGGCCGCCAGAATGCTGACACCGATGGTAATGCTATGTCGGTGCAAGATGAAGTAGGCCCATCGGCTACGGGCTGGGCCAAGTATCCGATCTACTCGACTCCGCGCTATGCGGTAGAGGCGGTACAGTGGTCGGAGGAAGACACGGAAAATGAGCCGACCAATCCAGCGGAATGGGGTAGTAAAGAATCGCAGGATTTTGCCAAGTCCACGGACCAGCGCAACCAGCGTTGTGAGAATGCGGAGTGCAGTCCGGAGGAATACTTGGGTAATACGCGTAGAAATATGCCTGTCCTCGTTATCCTCCGCCTTTGGGCCACGGGAAAAAGTACCACGGCACACATTCAGGAGGGCTAAGGAAAAAGTCTCTTCGCAAACTGCAAGAGACCTTTGAAACCACAACGTAGCAGTCAGGGGGATTCCCGTCAAGACTTTTGGTCATATTTTGGCTAATCTTAGCCAAAAAAGTTCTTGCCCCTCACGGAAAACCATGGTATTCTCAACAATCATGGCGTCCGAACCCTACAACCACGAAATCGTCGAAAAGAAATGGCAGGATGTATGGGCAGCGACCAAGGCTTTTGCTGCGCCTAGTGTGCCAAAACGTAAGAAGGCGTACGTCTTGGACATGTTCCCGTACCCATCCGGTGACGGGCTCCACGTTGGTCACCCCGAAGGGTATACGGCATCCGATATCTTCAGCCGGTACCTGCGCATGCAGGGTAAAGATGTTCTCCACCCCATGGGCTGGGACGCGTTTGGCTTACCCGCGGAAAATTATGCTATTAAAACTGGCGTAAACCCGGCGGTATCCACGGCTCAGAACGTCAAAAATGCCAAGCGGCAGTTA
>CAIPSZ010000027.1 GCA_903867845.1 Candidatus Kerfeldbacteria bacterium
CATGTACGCCGTGCTCCCAACCATTGCCGCAACTTCCCGCAATCGATTCGCATTTGAGCTGGATGGCGAACCAACAACGATGACCACGCCACATTTCTTTGCCAGTTCTTTCACTGCAGCTTGCCGATTCGTCGTGGCGTAGCAAATATCCCCCTTTGTCGGCGTGTTGAGTTTTGGAAAACGTTTTTTGAGTTCAGCCATGATGCTCGCGACGTCATCGACGCTCAATGTGGTTTGCGAGAGTGCGACAACTTTGTCAGGATTTTTCACGTGAACGGTTTTCGCTTCTTCCAAATTATCTACAAGCGTGGTTGCGGCGGGCGCCTCCCCCATCGTGCCGACCATTTCCACGTGCCCGCGGTGACCCACCAAAAGGATTTCGTACCCATCCCGTGCGTAGCGCTGTGCTTCTAGGTGCACGCGCGTAACGAGCGGGCAGGTGGCGTCAATGACGCGGAGCTTTCGCGCGTCCGCCTCCTCCCGAAGCGTCGGCGGTACACCGTGCGCGCTAAAGACCAGAACGCTTCCCTCTGGGACATCCTGTAAATCTTCAACAAAAACTGCTCCCTTTGCTACGAGCCGCTCAACCACGTGGGTATTGTGGACAATCTCGTGCTTCATGTACACGGGCGCTCCGTGGAGCTCAAGGGCGAGCTCCACAATGTCAATTGCCCGGTCTACACCGGCGCAGAAACCCCGTGGTTTTGCTTGGATAACCTGCATTACCTCTACCCTAGCATAAAGCCGAAAATCGCTACGAATGCGGAGAGTTTACGGGCCGGGATGGCTACGGTACA
This sequence comes from Candidatus Kerfeldbacteria bacterium, assembly GCA_903867845.1. GTDB lineage: Bacteria > Patescibacteriota > Patescibacteriia > PEXW01 > PEXW01 > CAIPSZ01. The sequence goes on from CAIPSZ010000027.1 coordinate 798, forward strand.
CTACCCCTACCTATGAGCGAGAACACCCTGTACCGCAAGTACCGCCCGCAGCAATTTCACGACCTCGTTGGCCAAGACCACATTGCGCAAACCTTGCGGAATGAAGTGCAGCACGACCAGTTGAGCCATGCCTACCTCTTTTCCGGGCCGCGCGGTGTGGGCAAGACCACTACAGCGCGACTGCTCGCAAAGGTTGTGAACTGCCTGCACCCAAAGCAAGGCGAACCGGACAATACGTGTGCTTCCTGTCTGGCAATTACACAAAGCAAAACATTGGATATTATTGAAATTGATGCCGCGTCGTACACCGGCGTGGACAACATTCGAGAGGTCATTGAGCACAGCCGCTTCACCCCCAGCCAGCTCAAGTACAAAGTCTTCATCATCGACGAAGTGCACATGCTCTCGGGCGCGGCGTTCAACGCCTTGCTCAAGACGTTGGAAGAACCCCCCAGCCACGTCATCTTCATCATGGCCACGACGGAGCTGCACAAAGTCCCCGAGACTATCCTCTCACGCTGCCAGCGCTTTGACTTTCACCGCTTGAGCGATGCCGATCTTGGCACGCGCCTGCGCTCCATTGCGAAAGCGGAGAAGCACGCGATTGATGATGGCGTGCTGGATAGCATCATTCGCATTGCCGACGGGAGCAGCCGTGACGCTGAGAGCATCCTCGGCCAGCTCTTTGCCCTTAGCGACAAGCGCATTACCCAAGCTGAAGCTGACGTGGTTCTGCCCCGCTCCAATATGGCCGCTGTCGCTGATCTCATCCTGGCAATACTGCAGAACAACCAAGCACAGGCACTAGCAACAATTGCCAAACAGCTCAACGATGGCGTCGATCTCGAAACGTTTCGCGTCGACTGCATTCGCCTGCTGCGGGATTGCCTGCTCTATACTCTGGTCCAACCATCTAGCCGGCCGAACCTTCCAGCCACGTTGCACGACCCACTCGCCAAGACCTCTGCGCAAACACTGGTTCGCGCATTAGAGGCATTCCTTAATGCGGCACAGTACGTGAGCGTCAGTCCACTACCGCAGCTTCCGCTCGAACTTGCCGTACTCCAATCTACATTTACCTCTCTCGTACCCGCAACACCTCCTGCGCCTACGGCAGTCGTTAACGAGCCTACATCTCCAGTCAAAGAAAAAACCGCACCGAAAAGTGATGGCACGTTGTGGCAACGCATTGTTGATGACGTTGCGACACGTCTCCCTTCACTGGCCTCTTCCTTGCACATGGTTCGGGTAGTCCGTGAAGATAACCAAGCACTGCACCTAGCAGGTCCGTACGCGTTGCACGTGGAACGCTTGAACCAACCAACAGTTTTGCAGACTGTGCAAGATCTCACGGAAAAAATCGGTGGGAAAAAATTGCAGGTGACCATTGCCCACGATCCTTCAGTAACACTTGACGTGAAGCCGACAATCACCCACAATACGCCCGAAGCGATTGCGCCAACGACCACGGCGACACCACTGCATGCCGACCAAGTGTGGGACCAAATCGTCAACGCTTTCCACGACTAGAAGTGTATTCCGAGATCGCCCGCCTCGACTCGCCGAGGGCGATCCGAGGCGAGGCGGGTCTAACGGTATTATGTATACGGTGTATATACTAAAAGTGAACTTGATAGCAGAACATACGTCGGGATGACCGATAACGTACAGCGTAGACTCGCGCAACATAATCAGGGAAACCATAAATCGACATTTCAGCATAGACCTTGGTCGATAATGTACACAGAAGAAGTCACTACACGGCTGGAGGCGCGCAAGCAGTAGCAGCAATGGCTTATGGTACCAAAACAGTTCCAAAGGTTGACAAGATTTGCGGTCCTGGAAATCAATTTGTAACAGCTGCTAAAATGGTTGCTCAGGTTAAATCTTAATATTAGAGCGATAGTTCGGCATTAGTGTCGATTGATATGCCTGCTGGTCCTTCTGAACTACTGGTGATTGCAGATAGATC
>CAIPSZ010000028.1 GCA_903867845.1 Candidatus Kerfeldbacteria bacterium
ACCACTGGACGCCGTGGGGCTTTCGTCGTTTTACCAGCCAGACCTTCACCGTCCGCACTGGTCGCCAGCCTGTTCCCTGGACCATGCTCCTGCTGGAGCGGAAGAGCACGCGCGAAGATGCGTAGCTGGTTTCGCCACGAACGCACGCGTTTCCGTCCAGCGTACATGCTTACCCCAGGTATAGCCATCCTCGGCATGCTTGCGATGGGTGGGATTGCATTCAGTGGGCAATTTTCAACGGAGGCGTGGCTCACGCCAGTAATGACCGCATCAATCATGGGCGCGTTTGGCTACGCTCTTGCGGGGTTCCTGGTGTGGTACGTGCTCCGCCGGTACCGATCGGGCGCTGAGTTACCCCTGCGCCACCTCATCCTGGGTAGCGTACTTTTTTCTGCGCCATTCTTCCTCGCCCTGCCAGTTTTTGCAGGTGACGTGTTTGCGTACATTGCCAGTGTGAAGGTGGCAGCACTGGGTAACCCGTACGCGCACACGCTCGCAACACTTGGCAACGACCCGATCCTGCAGCAGGTGTACCCGGGCTGGCACACGCTTCCGCTTACCTACGGTCCGCTCTGGGCCGTGCTCCTCAAGGTGCTCAGTAGCATCACTCGGGATACGGTACTCCTCCTTACAAGTTTTCGTTTACTCGGGCTTGCTTCCATCATCGGCTGTGGTTTCGTGCTGCAGCGCGTGGTTGGAACTGGTCGCGCCGCGCTCATTGCGTGGAACCCCGTCGTACTCATTGAAGTTGTTGGCGATGCCCACCATGATTTGCTCATTGGTCTTGCTATTCTTGTAGCCATTGTCCTGGCAGCACGGCCGTTACGCTCAGCATGGGCACTAGCGGCTGGAGTTGCACTGAAGTACGTGCCAATAATACTCATCCCCCTCTTCGCCCTCGCCCACCCGCGCGCGCAACGGCGCTTCCTCATTTACGCCAGTATTACGGCTGGCATTTTCGTCGCACTCACAGCACCTTTTTGGGTTGGGCCGCAAACGTTTAGCGGGGTCGTCGCGCAGTCGCAGATGTTTGCCATTCCCGTTTTTTTCCCGCAGTTCATTTTGCTCAACCTTAGCTACCTGACCATTGGCGCGCATCCTGCGCCCGAACTCATCGCTCGGCTCATCGGCATTGTACTGTTCGTTCTCGTTGCGCTCGGCGCGTTGGTGTACCGGAAGCGCCTGACACTTCCTGGCGCTGCTGCGCTCACTATTGCGGCGTACATCGTCTTCGCTGCGTCGAACGTCCAAACGTGGTACCTCCTCTGGTTCCTCCCGGTCCTGCCGCTACTCCCGGGCAGCCACGCCCGTCGCTGGATGATCGTGACGATGATCCTCTGGGGGACGCTCATCGCTATCCCATTTCGACTCTGGTATGCATAAGCGCCTGAACCACAATGCATGAGATTGCCTCAAAGCGTTTATCCCAAGCATTCCTGGCGCGCCACTGGGCTTGGATCGCACTTTCTGTGGTACTCCTCTGTACATCAGCAGCCCGGGTACGTTTGGCGAATGTTCCACTCGAGCGTGATGAAGGAGAGTACGCGTACACTGCACAGATGCTGATCAGTGGGCACGCACCCTTTGACGGCGCGTACAGCCTTAAGTTACCCGGCACCGCATTCATGTACGCTGGAAGCTTTATAGTATTCGGTGAAACCGTACCAGGCATTCGCCTGGGCCTACTCGTCGTGAATATCGTCACCGTCCTTCTTCTTTTTGGCATCGGGCAGAAGTTCGGTGGACGAATCGTTGGCCTCATAGCGGGGGCGAGTTACGCTATTACGTCGTTAAGTCCGGCGGTTTGGATTATTCCT
>CAIPSZ010000029.1 GCA_903867845.1 Candidatus Kerfeldbacteria bacterium
AAGAATTGACAATACGGGCATATACTCTCACCATAAAAACAAACATAACTACTCACACCACACAACACTGGAGTGGTGCTCATTGACAAAAAATGGAGGTACATATGGAAATCTCGAGACAGCACATCGGGATCTACGACATTGCTGTGCCTCTGTGGGTTGGAGGCATGGGCGTCCGCATTTCAGGTTGGCAACTCGTCCTCGCCGTCTTACTGGAAGGGTGCCTGGGCACGCTCACCTCAATGGGTCTTGGTGACCTCTCGCACGGCATGACCTACGCCGAGTTCAATCGGACATCGTGCGCCGCACTGGAGTACGAAATTGCCATGCTGCACGCGGCAATGCGTGAGCGAAACATTACGGGCCGACCGTTTGCCGTCAACATTATGGGCGCGTTGAGCAATGCCGACGATCTCGTTCGTACCGCAGTCAATGCTGGAGCGAAAATCATCGTGTACGGTGCGGGTATCCCACGCACGTTACCGGCAGTTGTCCAAGATCCAAATGTTGCGCTTGTACCGGTCATAAGTTCCGCCCGGCTCGCACAGCTCATCCTGAAGATGTGGAAACGGTATGATCGCGTTCCCAATGCTTTCGTCATCGAAGGTCCGGAAGCTGGTGGGCACCTGGGTTTCTCTTTCGAGCAACTGCAGCACATGGAGGAGTACTCCCTGGAGAACATCCTCGCCGAAACCCTTGCCCTCATCCGGCCGTATGAGGATGCGTGCGGACGAAAAATCCCCCTCATTGCTGCCGGTGGCCTATACACTGGCGGGGATATGGCGAAAATGTACGCCCTTGGCGCGACGTTCGTGCAAATGGGCACGCGCTTCGTCGCCACGAACGAATGCCCCGTGTCACAGGAATTCAAACAAGCGTACGTCAATGCGCGTCCAGAAGATGTAACCATCATCAAAACGCCGGTGGGCATGCCCGGTCGTGTCCTTCGAAACGTCTTCTTGAAACGCTTGCAAAATGGCAACATTCCAACACCGAGCTGCCCGTTCCACTGCATCCTCTCGTGCGAGCGGGATGCAGCAGGCTTCTGCATTGCCGAGCGACTGGTGAACTCCTATCGCGGTGATACAGACAATGGTCTCATCTTCTGCGGGGCAAACGTGCACCGTATCAACTGCATTATGTCCGTCCACGAGCTCATCACCGAACTCATCGACGGCGTCCACGCGTCACCCCTAACACTCCCACGCACCTTGTAAAAATCGCGACTGACACCAGCCGCGATTTTCTTTTTACCAATTGGTCGACGTTTTTAGGGAATTTCCACCAGGATATTAGCGCCTTCGATCTTCACTGGGTAACGCTGGATATCCGACATGGGTATGATGCGATGGCCAATTTTTGCTGGTGCTAGGTTTTTTCCAGTGGTCACGTCAAAGGTCGCCTGGTGGAGCGGGCAACGCAGGGTCGAACCCTCCAGCGTCCCGTCACACAGCGGCCGTGGCCGGTGCGGGCAGGCATTGTTCAGCGCGTAAAACGTGCCACCGACATTCGCAAGGACAATTTCAACGCCGGCCGCGTTACACCGCTTCATGCTTCCCTCGGGTACATCGGTCGTATTCGTAACCTTGGTGAATGCCGTATGGTGGGTGGTTAGCGCGAACGCTTCTTCTGTATGCGTTTGGTCACGTCAAGTGCTCGATGCTCCAAGTACGTTGCGCCAAGGACGCCGAGCGCAGAAACCGCAATGCCGACCCCAGCGAGAATGAAGAACGACGTGAACAGGCGCGAGGCATCGGTGGTCGGGTGCAAGTCGCCATAGCCAATGGTGGTTAGCGTCGTCACCGTAAAGTAGAAGCTCTGCGTCCAGTTCCACCCTTCAAAGTGATGGAAGCCCACCATGCCAATGAAAATGAGAATCACCAAAGCGGAGAGCGCGGTGGTAACCCGAGCGGTGTAGTGTGATTGTGTTTGCGTTTTTGCCATGGAGAAAGTATATACCCTTTCCACACGTCGTACCTACATTGCAGCGTTGGACTTTGCTTGTTCTTTAAGTATGCGCTGGATGAGCCGCACTGGCACTTTCCCACCGTGCGGGAAGTGCATTGTGCTCTTGGACGCCAGGTACGGAGCCATCTGCTTCGCAAACGCTTTGCGCCCCGCGTTCATCACGAAGAAGCTGCAGTGATCGCGGAACGCGGCGAAGTACGCCAAGCGACCGTGGTAGCTGTAGTACGGCATGCCGTAGCTCAACTTCTCCTCGGCATCTGGAATGGTCGTGGTAATAATGTTCCGAAGCTGACGAAGCGTTGGCTGGCTGGCCTTTGGTGCGGCGGCAATGTACGTGGAAACAGAATGTAGGCGCTTCTGCATAAAGAATACAAATTAACTTGTACAAGTATAGTACGAGAAAAAGTAAGCGCAAAACCCTATTCTATTGACATCGAAAATGAAACGCCTAGAGTATGAAAAAGCATACAAATAAACAACCTCGCTCGTTTCCATTCGGAATACAACTAATTTCAATCTGGGTACTCTGCTTGAACAGGCTATCACGGGACTTGTCTACCAGCCGTTTACCAGTA
>CAIPSZ010000030.1 GCA_903867845.1 Candidatus Kerfeldbacteria bacterium
CACCAGGAGGGATGGTCTAGATCTAGGCTACCTAGAGAAGACCTTGAAACCTCCGTCCTTTCCTGTTGTAGTGAAGTTCTTTCGTTCACGCCTATCCAGGCAACCACCGGGGCAAAACGCTCCAAGAAGTGGAATTTGAGCAAGACGGCTGAAGCGGACAGCATGATGACTAGAGCTGTCTGGCCGATAACGTGAACGTGCTGGATACGCACTTTGATGAAGATGTTTAGCAATAGCGCCACAATGAGGAAGAAAATGAAGCCCAGGTAGAACTGATTGCTCAGCATGAGCAAACGGGAGAGGAAATCGTTCGTTTTGACTGTGGTGGGGGTGGTCGAGGCGGTCGTCTCGGGAACGAGGGACGGCGCAGGGTTACCCACATCGGTCTGGGTGGGGGTTGGCTGGGTCGTGGCAACCGTAGCTGGCGTTTGGACCGTGACGTTGAAGGTAAGCTCGGTTTTGGCAAGCTGGGCGCCAGTCGAGTCAACGAGCGCAAAGTGCTCCGCGGTCGCGCCAGTGGTCGTGGGAGCTACTAAGCGCCATTCAAACCGGGCAACGCCATTCGTGGCCACATCCTGCTCGAGTAATCCGACTGTCGTTGCGGAATCCCAATCCTGCTCGACAAATGGTGAGGTGTGCTTGAGTGGTTCAGCCGTGACAAGGGAGAGCGATCCAGTTTTCCAGGTTTGCACGCCGGTGTTCTGGAATTCTGCCCAGACATCAACGACCGCCTTTGGTGCAAGGGTAAAGGTATCTAAACTCTGCTGCGCGAGCATGCCCGTGGGCGGTGGCGTTTCGGCGGCTTGCACCTTCGGCTTTGTCGTTGGCGTAGCGGGTTTCGTCACGACCGGCTTTGGCCTCGTCGTGAGGGTGGTGACTTTGGCGACAGCCGTCTTCTGCGCGACTGGCGTGCCGAACAATTCCACGAGCACGGTCGTTTCGGAGCCACCCATGTTGCCCGTGACGACGGCAATGCCAACGTCTTTGTACCGGCTGTTCATGATGTTCGCCTTGTGCGTCGGGCTCGCCATGAGCGCGGCGTGCGCGGCCTCGGGGGTGGTGAAGTCGATGGCGAGGTTTTCTCCAGCGAGGGTGTAGTTGTAGCCAGTTGCATCAATCCAGGTCCAGAAGCGCTTGCCATCTGGCGTGGTGTGGGCAAAGTAGTTCCGGGCAATCATATCTTTGGCCTTCCGCTGAGCGGCGAGGTCCAGGAGCGCGTTTTCCTTGAGCGTGCTCAAGCCACCCTGCGTGCGTGAGGTATTTGTAAGGGTGAGAATGGTGGATGACGTGAATTCAGCAAATTCTGCCGTGCTCGGGAATGCCGCAAAGAGGAAAATGACGCTGGCAACTTTTGCCGCGATGAGGACGTACGCGTACGCACGTAATGCTTTGGGGCGCAGGGCGTGCGGGCGGTGGTCATTCCCTTCGTGCGGGATGAACCAGTGCTTGGCCGTGCGCGCGATGCGGTGGTGGAGTTTTTGCTTCGGTGTGGAGTTCATAAACAGCGTACAGTACCACGATTACGAGTCTACGTCAAGTATAGCATTCTGTAGCACGTTGTATGCTACAGCAACTCTCCCACCACTACTAAACGTTCTTTCGTCGAGAAGAGCGGGTGACAGGTAGTGACTGTTAGCCGCGTATCGAGGGTTGGCTGGGCAACGTCCGTACGCTCCTTGGGGAGGATCTGCGTTGTACTCACTCGGAAATCGTACTCTTTGCCCTTCCAGTAGATAATCATGATGTCACCCTTCTTGAGCTCGTTGAGGAGGTACAGGGTGAGGTTAGATGGCGGTCGGTACTGGAAGCGGTGACCGGAGAGTACGGTATTCCCACCCTGGTCCGGGCTCGATGATCCAGGGATATGCCAAGCGCCACCATTGAGCGCTGCTGCCTCATTCGTCCCTTCATGAATGGGTAGGTTTACGCCAATTTTCGGGATAACCAGGCGATTGTCCGCTGGACGAGCACGGTTCACCACGCGGGCGCGAACTTTTTTCTCAGTTGCCGGGGCGGGTGTGTTCGTGGCGAGCTGGGCTTGGCCGTCAGAGTTTTCGGTTACCGTGCCATCTGCAGCTACCAGGTTGCTCTCGTAGGGGAATACCGGTGCTTGGGGTGTGCTTACTGGTCCGGTGAACTTGTACCGAATAATCGGCCAAGCGGGGTACGAGAGCACAATGATACCGACGCCAATGAGAAGGAAGCCCACCCAGCGGGTGAGCTTCCAGTCTTTGGTGTGACGTGGTGTAGCCAAGTCAACCATGAATGCTTTTACGCGAGGTCAGAGCCCTGCTTGCGGCGTGCCAGGACAAAGCCGAGGATGATGAGGCCTGCACCAGCGGCGGCAATGCCGTAGTCCAGAATGCCTGCCCCAGTGGTCGGCAAGGTCTCGCCGAGGACACGGCCGCGTTTGACGGTCACGGATACGCTGGCGTGAATGCTGGAGTGATTGTCCGCCTTGGCAACTGCAAGGTTGTCGTAGCTGCCAGCGGGGACGCTGGAACCCACGTTCACTTTGTAGGTTACCGTATTGGATGCTCCAGCGGCCAAATCGCCCAGTGACCAGCTCTTTGTGGTTAACGTGGTGCCATCAAAGGTGAAACCGGTAGGCAAGGTGTCGTTCAGGACGACGTTGATTGCACTCCCCGAGCCAGTGTTCTTTATGATCACGGTGTACGTGAGTACATCACCTGGGTTCGCCGTTGTCTTGCTCACGGTCTTGGTGATACCGAGCGTGGGTGTGGTGGTTTCGCCAAGAACTTGTGGCACGCGGGTTTGTACCGGGACCTGTGTGGATACCTTAGGCGCGTTGTCCGCTTTCGCGGCGGCAATGTTGTTGTAGGTACCTGCCGTGGTGCCAGGGGCAACGTTGACCGTGTAGGCGATGGTCTTGGTATCACCGACGGCCATGTTGCCAAGGTTCCATGTCCCTGTCTGACCAACAATGGTGGTAGCAGCTGGATTTTCACTTACCCACGTGAAGCCCGCTGGGAGCGTATCGCTCATGACCGCATTGATCGCCGTGTCCGTACCGATGTTCTTCACCAGTACCGTGTAGGTGATTGGGTCACCGGGGTTCACGATGGTCGCGTTGGCAGTCTTGGTGATTTGCAGCTGCGGTGCAGTGGCGGCAGTAACGTTCGCCGTCGCAAATACTGGATCAATTCCATCGGCTGCAATTTTTGCCGTGTTCGGAATAATCGAGCCATTCGGGACGGAAATTGCCGTTTTGACCACGTACGTGAGCGTGCCAGTTTCCCCTGGGTTACGCGTGCCGAGCAGCCACGTCGCTGAGGTCACCGGGGTGCCGGTGGTGCTCATGGTGCACATCCCGGTGGTGCTGCCGCAGTTCATGGAAACGTAGGTCGTCGTCGCCGGGATTGGGTCCGTAACCGTCACGTTGGTTGTCTGGGAGTTTCCTGCAACCGACCAGGTAATGGTGTACGTAATATTCTGGTTCCCGTTCACGGTGACAAGGTCAGCAGTCTTGGTCAGACCTAGGCTTGCCTTTGCGCTAACTGTCGTGGTTACCGTGCTCGTGGCGCACTTCGTGGTTAGGCCTTCGCGGTGGTCAGCGTTGAGTGGGAGTTCACCCGTCCCGCAGATCTTACCAGTGTTGGTAATGACCGTGCCACTATCCAACGGACTATTCGCCTTCACCGTAAGGGTTACCGAACCGTTTGCTGCAGGATTTTTTGTGCCCAGGTTCCAGGTAACCGTCGTGCCATCAGATGTCCCGCCATTAGATGCTGACACGAACGTCGTGTTCGCGGGCAGGGGATCAGTGAGCACGGTATTCACTGGAGTGTTACCAGAAACTGACCAGTTCAACGTGTAGGTAATGCTGTCACCAGCGTTTGTGGTTACCGGTCCAGTCTTCTCAATGCCGACCGTGAAGCTGTTCTGACCGTTCACGAAGTCTGCTTCTACGGAAGCGCCAGACGTCATGGTCACGACGTTGCCAGTGAGGAGTGCTGGGCTGACCGCGTACCAACCGTAGACCTGCGTTTCCTTCACCGTGTGCTGGCCAGCGCTGACGTTATCGAATTCGTAGTACCCAGTTGGCCAGTTCCCGCTACCAGTGACGACGCAGTTGTCACTGCTGTCTAGGCAGATCGTCCAGCCATTGAGCTTCTGCTCGTTGGTGCTGTACTTGTACCCCAAGATTTTGCCAAGCTGGAAGTTGCCGAAGTTCATGGTCTGGTTTTGCCCAGACGTGGCGTTCACCATGTAGGTGCTTGGATCAGTTGGGTAGGTCTGCACCCAGCCGGTCTTGCTACCTTCGGACACGGTGTACGCGCCAGGCGCAAGGTTACTGAATGTGGTGCAACCGCGAACGGTGTTCTGCGTCGTCTTGCCATCACCCAAGGCGAGGGTCATTGGCCAGCCGCCTTCGGCTGTGTACAGCGGGTCTTCCGTAATGTTGCCATCACCGTTTGTATCAACGTACTTGCAGGCCGTGATGTTCACGTTCTGGAAGTTGATAAAGGTTTCCACATCCTGCGCACCAGACGCGAGGTGGACGACGTTCGACGTACTCGTGAGCGCGGTGTACCCAGCCGGAACAATTTCCTTCACCGTGTACGTTCCCGGGACGAGGTTGGCAAACGTGTAGGAACCGTCAGCACCCGTCACTTGGTTGCCACCGATTTGGCTGGCGCCCTGCCAGAGCTGGACTGTCCAGCCCGCTTTCGGCGTCTGGTCACCAGTGGTGCTCGCATTGCCATCAGCATCCATCAGCTTCACCGCTTTGATCGATGCATTCTGGGTGTTGATGAATGTGTAGGTGTAGTTCGGGTCAGTGCCGCAGGTTACGGTGCCAAAGTCGTGCGAGGTTGCACCGAGTGCGGAATAACCAGCAACTGTAGCTTCGGACACGCTGTAGCTGCCCGGCCCGAGGTTGGACCAGGTGGCGCAGCCGTTCTCACCCGTTGCTTGCGTATCAACCGAGTGGCCATTCTTGGAAAGCGTGATGTTCCAGCCCGCTTTTGGTGTCTGGTCTTTGGTGGAATCCAGACTGCCATCCTGGTCAATGACCTTACAGCCAGTGATAGAAATGTTCTGGAAGTTTCCAAAATTATTGTTCGTCGACGTACCGTTGGAACCAATCACGATACCCGTGAGCGGGTTGGTCGTGGTGTGGGTCCAGCCAGTGCGATCTTCTTCAGTCACGCTATAGGTACCGGGTACAACATTGCTGAACGTGTACACGCCGGCCGCATTGGTCGTGGCGGTTGCACCGTTCGATAAGGTCATGGTCCAGCCCTGAAGCGCTGGCTCGCCATTGTCCCAGATGCCGTTTCCATTCAAGTCTTCAAACTTGTGGCCAGAGATGGTGCCGTACTTCTGTGCGTTGGTCACGGTGAGTTCCGTGGTCGTACCCTTGGTGACGGTTACCTGTGCTCCGTCAGTCGGGATGCTATTTGCATCGGCACTGAACTTGACGAAGCTGTAGTTGGCGTCAAGATTTTCCGTTACCGTATACGTCCCGGTTGGGAGGTTGAAGGAAGCGTCTGTACCTTCCGCAATTGTTCCCGAGCCATTACCCGAAACATTCACGGTAAATCCGTGGGTATCCGTCACGTTCGTTACGCCATCGGGCGCAACCACATTCTTGTGGATGATGAGGTTACCGGTGTCACGAGTGTTCGTAAACGTGCAGATAACCGCATGACCAGCGGAAACCGTTACAGAATTATTCGTCGGGGTAACTGGCGTGCCATTATCCGTACAGGCGAGTGAAGCGCTGTAGTTTGCTAAACCACCAGTTTCCGAAACGTAGTACGTGCCCGTTGGGACAGTTTTCGTTCCGGTCGTTAGCGGGGCCGCGCCATTGATTCCAGTGGCCTGGTTGGCAATGTCAAAGCTATTTGCACTGGTGCCAATATTCAGCGTTGTTTGTCCAGGAGTGCCAACCCAGATTTTTTTCAGTTCAATCGTTCCGGTATTGCGCGTATTTGTAAACGTACACACCACGGTATGGTCGGTTGTTACTTGTACTGAGTTGTTAGGCCCGGGTGTTATTGGTGATCCGTTGTCTGTACAGTCAAGTGAAGAAGTGTAGTTCGTTAGGCTGCCGGCTTCCGAGACATAGTATGTACCCGCGGTTACCGTATTTGCTCCAGTGGTCAGGGGGCTAGCTCCAGCCGCGCCAGTGAGTTGGCTGTCAACATTGCTTGCCCCGGCTGTCGTTCCAATGTTAAGCGTTGTCTGGCCAGGCGTTCCCGACCAGATTTTTTTCAGCTCGATTGTCCCTTTCTGTTCTTTTACATTACAGAGTGTAATTCCGTTGTCGCCTTGTGCGACAGAAACGATTGCCGGTAATGATGCATTACCTTGTGGGATGTTGGTGCAGGAGTATTGAGTGCTACCGGTCGGGTACCAACCAACGAAGTGGTAACCACTGATAGCATTCTCATTTACCGTGTGGTTGCCAATAAACACATTGCTCGCTGTCGAACCCATAGCTTTGTCAGCCGTTCCGGCATCCAGGCCCCACTTGAAGCCATAGCTACTCGGGTTGTCATTCACAAAAGAACCCGATCCATTTACATCAACTTTTTTGCTCACGGTTAGGTTACCGACTCGGGCGTTACCAAAGTTAATCGTCCACGAGAAGCCGGTATTCGCTGCGGTAAGGTTAATCGTTGGAGGTGTGGGAGTCATCTGTATCCAGCCAGCCTGCTGGACTTCTTCTACCTTGTACGTTGCTGGACCAGTAATGTTGAAGGTGTACTCGCCCATATGTGGGCCAGAAGCAATTGTCGTTGTCGTTTGAGAGAGGCTCCAGCTACCGTTACTCTGCTGGAGGAAAAGTTTAATCGTCCAGCCTGGTAAGAGCGGTTCGCCAGTATCCTGTTTCCCATTACCGTTCAGGTCCTCAAACTTTACTCCAGTAATGGTGCCTGTACACGCTTGAGCAACTTGAGGAAGAATGAGCGTCCCGACTAAACCGGCATTAAAGACGACAGCCAGGGTCGAAATGATATTGAGTGTTTTCCATGCTCGGCGTTTGACGATTCGGGGCTTGAGGAAATCCACTCCGCTAACTAACGAACGCACAGTGTTATTCGTCATAAATGATGACGGTTAAGAATGTATGAAGTTGAATGAGAGACGTGCCTGATAATGGCGATTGA
>CAIPSZ010000031.1 GCA_903867845.1 Candidatus Kerfeldbacteria bacterium
CCGCCCTCACCACGGATTGGCGCAAAGATCAAGGAATTAGATGACTGGAGAGGTGCAATGATTACACGACTCCGCGCGCTCATCATGCAGGCTGACCCCGATATGGTCGAGGAGCGAAAATGGATGAAGCCGTCGAATGCCATGGTCGGGGTCCCGGTTTGGTCACACGATGGGATTATCTGCACCGGTGAAATTTACAAGAGCGTGGTGAAGCTCACGTTTGCCAAAGGCGCAGCGCTGAAGGATCCAGCGAAGCTCTTCAACTCTAGCCTGGAAGGGAACACCCGGCGGGCAATTGATTTCCATGAAGGCGATGCAATCAACGAGGCTGCCTTCAAGACGCTCATCCGAGCTGCGGTAACGCTAAACCAGTTACGGAGCCGGTAGCCATGACCTACAACAATGTAGCACAAGAAATACTCGCAAGTTTTTATACTCACCAAGAAACCCTCGTCTAGTTTCAGCCGGGCTAGAATAAAGGTGTATACTACGTTTGCCTTAACGAAAAAAATATGAAGAAAGTCTACTACGCATTTCTCGTCCTCCTCTCGCTTGCTATTTTAAGCATCCTGTTTGTCCTGCTCACGAATCCACTCCCCGCCCATCGCGTGCCAGCGATGTTTGAAGTTCTCATTATGGTTAGCCTTCTGGGCTTTGATGTCTCGCTGGTCTGGTATGCCATGCAGAAATCAAAGATGCAAATTCCTTCCGCTACCGTTGCGCAAGGAAAGCTCCTACATCGGTTATGGTTTGGTTTCGTGGGTTTTGCCTTGCTATTTGTGGTTTCGGTTGTCGCTTTTGTCATTACGAGTTACCAGTTTACCCTAGCCGCAAAGTAGGAACCTTGAGTGTCGCATGCTAAAGTAAAGACCCGTCTTCGAAGAAGACGGGTCAGGTTTGGCGTTACTGCATGAGTGCCAGGGTACGTTCGATGCAGAAATCAAGTACAAGCGGTACGGCATTCGCTCGGGTCTTGCGTTCATCATCAGAAAGTCCAGCGCGGAGCAGGACGTTGGTCACCACGTGCGGCGGCGGAATGGTGAACCGCATTTCTGCCTGCATGCCCAGGAGCTGGACAAAGGCGGCGAATGCCGAAGTGTCCAGTTGGAAGTTCTCCAGCGCGCACTCCCAGATGGTCATGGGGTCACGTAGGAATGCGGTCTTCTCGTGGTAGAAGAACTGGAAGAAGTTCTTGGCGTTGAACTTTCCCGCGCAATCCCAGGTGAATGTTTGCGCAGTGGTTAGCTTGACTGGGAGGTCGCGCACACGCCGAGGTGAGCAGTAATTCGTGTCGATTTCGATTTGCTCCACGGTCGGGCGGGCGGCAAAATCCGGAATGTACAAGTGCTCGAACGCCTGAATGCGTTCGATACTCTCGGGCGGGTAGAGTTCCTGCCCAGCGTACACTTTGACAGCGAGCTGGTTTAGGTACTCGGCAAATGTCGGCGGCTCTTCGCGTGCTTCGCACTGGATGAGCCGCGAAGTTTTGTAAAGTGCCATCTGAACGAAGGTTGGCAGGCCAACGACGCCGTACCCACCCTGGCAAACATCAGAAAGTTTTACCCACATAGGTACTCCATTTCTCGTATGTGTTCTGGTACAGTATTTTCGGTTCCGCTACTCAGGCACTTCCTCAACGTCAAGGAGATGTTTGAGGGTTCGAACGTCGTGCGCGGTTCCGCCTTGGATCGTCAAAATCCGGATGTCGCCATCGCCTTCGTAGGGGCCCACCACGCGGTTGATTGCACTCTTCACCGTGCGCAGCGTTTCTAGCCATGGGGCGCCGTGCAAGGTAATGCGAATTTTCATAGAACCTCCATTTTGCGTTTGTAGTTTCCTGCAAACCTAGCACTGAATCGCGTCCCTGTCAATGCGCTGCGTATGTAAAAAACACCCCCACAGCGTCGCGTTGTGTGGAGGTGTCAGGTGGCGGGTAATCCGCTCCTGCAAAATGTACCTACTTGCTCATCAGCTGGGATCCAACCGGAATGTTCTGGCGGTGGCACCACTGGCGAAAGAGCGCCTGGTTTTCTTCGTCGAGGAAGAGTTCAGTTGTTTGGCAGGTGACCACGAAAGTTGCCACGTCGTCATCCAAGCCATGGACGCGCACCTGGCCATCCCGCACCATGTCTGGGGTGAGGACGATCTCGTGTGGGGTTGCGCCGTCCATGTAGGTGAAGGTGATCCGGGCCGGGTGGTCAGCGGCACTATCCTCAAAGAGGAGGTTGTGAATAATGGGGCTGGGGTCTTCCATGATGCCCTCCGTACGCTATTGGTTTTCGATTGGGATTTTGAGCCACTACTGTACGGCCTAGCCACCCATTCGTCAATGCTGCGTGGTACAATGGGACTATCGCTATAACCGCACTACCCCTATGGACCAGCAACAGCAAATCCAGATAAAGATTGACGATGCAACGATGAAAGGTGCCTACGCCAACATGATGGGAGTAGCACACACCAAGGAGGAGTTCGTCCTGGACTTCATCAACATCTATCCGGCCCAGGGCACGGGCGTTGCCACGGCGCGGGTCATTGTCTCGCCGGGCCACGCCAAGCGCATCCTGGCGGCGATGAAGGAGAACATTGAGAAGTACGAGAAAAGTTTTGGGGCAATCAAAGAGTCCGATGCACCGGCGATGGGCGGCATTGGGTTCCAGGCCTAACCGTCTTTGCGAGCGAAGCGAAGCAA
>CAIPSZ010000032.1 GCA_903867845.1 Candidatus Kerfeldbacteria bacterium
ACGAGAGGTTGGAATTGCGCACGTAAATGGTGTGCCCACTCGTACCCGCCCAATTGATGTTGGAAAAAACGTACGTTGATCCCGAATTGAATTGCACTTTTCCGTCTGGATTTATGGTCATCGTGTCAAAGACGGTGGCAGCTGCAGCGAATGCCACGCCGGGGGTAAATGACGTTGCACATCCGGTCACTGATCCCGACGTATTCGATACAACAAGATCGTAAAATTTATTTGACGTGAGCATGCCCCCGGAAAGGGTTTGCGTGCCAGACCCGTTCAGCGTGACCGTCCGTTGTGATTTGTGAACACGCCATTGTTCGTGTAATTTCCATTCAGGGTGAACGTCCCGCTGCTCGTCGCGGAAAGGGTGTTGTTCGCACCTACGGTGGTGTTCCCATTCACCGTGAACGTTGGGTCGTTCGTATCCAGCTCTAAAGTAGCGGTACCCGGAGCTGATCCTGAACGCTGCAGAGTAAGGTCGTTCGCTATGGAAATGGTTCCAGAATTGGCGGTCACTTTCTGTCCTGCGGTACTGCCAGAGTTGTCAATTTCCACGTACTGGTAGTCAGAACGGGCGCTCATCGTCTGGTTCGTGGTCTTCGTGTCGAATTGCAGGATGAGCCCCGCAGCGAGCGTCCCGCTCGTGGGGAAAGCCGTACTACTCTGGTAGATATAGCGGCCTGGACCATTCATGGTTCCATTCAACGTGAGGGTTGATCCAGTGTGCGTGAGCTTGCGACCAGCGTTGATGGTAAGCACCGTCCCTGTGGACACGTTGAGCGTGTTCGAAACGGTGAGGTCGGAGGTTTGCAAGGTAATCGTGCCGGAGCTGGAAGCATTCGTCGTGAGGTTGTAGAGGGTGTAGCCGCCACCGGTAATCGTGCCGGCATTACCCGTCATTACCACAGTGGAGCTCTGGGGATTAATGTTCGCGCCAATTACTAAGTTCCCGTTCACCGTGTGCGTGGCACTCGCAAGGATGGTAGTGCTGGAAAGCGTGAGGTTCTGCAGGGTGAACCCATTCGTCGTGAGCGTCATGGCCGCACCGTTCATCACCAAGGTATTGTTCGCCGTGGTCGTAAGGGCGGTGCAGTTCGTCATGTCGAAGTTGCCAGACACCGTCCACGTCCCCGCACCAGTGGTAATCGCTTTGGCATTCGCCGTCGTGCACGACACGTTGCCCGTAATGTTCACGGCAGGCGCATACGTCGCTCCAGTCAACGTCATACCTCCCGAACCGGATGACACCACGGAGAGGTTGTTCGCCATAGTAATCGTCTGGCTTGTAGCCGTGCCCATCGTCACCGTCCGTGCCGATGTGGAAGTATTCCACGCTTCAATGTTCTGGTAGTCGGTACGAGCACTCATAATGAGGTTGCCGCTTGCGGTGTCGAAGCGTAGGATGAGCCCCGCGGCGAGCGTTCCCGCAGTGGGAAATGCCGCGCCAGTATCTTGGTACACAAGCCGTCCCGGTCCATTGAGGGTGCCACCACTAAGGTCAAGCGCGTTTCCAGCAGTACTCTTGAGCGTGATGGTTTTCCCGCTATTAATGGTGAAACCTGTGTACACCAGCAGCGAATCATTGACAGAAAATGATCCCGCGGCAATTTTCGTTCCAGCATTTTCAATTTCAAGGTCGTAAAATGCTGTTCCAGTACCAACGGTTGTTATGGTTCCTGATGAACCAGAGAAATAGAGGAGATTCCCCGACGTGGCGGTGAACCCGCCATCGCACGAGCTTAGGTCTAAGTTGCCAGTGAGGCGCCAGAAGTACGAACTGGTTACTATACTCGAGCCAGAAGAGTATCCGCTAACGCACGAAAGGTTTCCATCGATTTGCAAAGGTGTTCCTCCTGGATCACCACTAAACGTTACGTTATTATTTATATCCCCAACGACTACGTTCCCAGTGGCGCCGAAACCTGTGGTGACGAGGTATATTTCGCTGTTATATAACCCTGACGCAGTAAAGTTGACATCGTGGAATTTATTTGTTGAAGAGGTGTACGACGTGGACGCGATATTTGTTGACCCGCCAACCGGTGTGGTTTTGTAGTTCACGGTGGAGGTGTTCCCCGTAAAGAAACCACTATTCGAGAAAGGCGTAGCGTTCGTTCCAGCAAAATTCCAGGTTTTACTTCCTGCATCCACGGTAAAGTGGCATGCACCCGGACCATCAGGGGAACCACCACACTGCGGGTACTGCGGTGCAGTTCCGGCAGTCGTCATTTGGTTGTTCACCGTAATGCTGCCAGCACCCGTTGCGGTTATGGTTCGATTGGTAAAGCCAACAAGCGCGAAGTTAAGCGTGTAGAACGTCCACCCAGTGGCGCCACCAAAAGTCCCCGTACCGGTACTCTTGATGGTGACAGTGCTTGGCGTAGTGAACGTAACAGTCCCATCACCGGCAAACGTCCCACCCGTCACGTCTAAATTGTACGCACTATTGTACGTACTGCCTGAGCCGACAGAGACGTTGTTAACAACGGTGCACGCACTCTGCTGGGTAATGGTAATGCTGCCCGAGAGGGTGAGGTTGTACACCTGGCAGGTGGCCGCGTTCCCACCGGAGAAGTTACCGGTGCCGTCCAGGGTGACGGTGGAGGATTGAGAGTTGTTCGTAATGACGCCAGTCGTCGTGTTCGTGAGTCCACCGGCAATGGAAATGCTATTGTCGATATTCAGTTGGCCGCCAGCGGAGACGCTTACGGTATGATCGATGTTCACGTTTCCCGATGCCGTCCCAACGGTTACCGGGTTCCCGGTAATGGTCCAGTTGTACAGCGACACAGCCCCTGATGAACTTCCGCCCAAAGTTTTACTCGCCCCGCTCATGGTGAACGTTGGCGTACCACTGTAGTTTATTACGCCTGTTCCTACGTTGGTGACGTTGCCAGCCGCAGTAATATTGGAAGCATCGGTGAACGTGGAGCCAGTGTTGACTGTGAGCACGCCATCGACGGTATTCGTTCCGCTATTCCACGACGTTGCCGCGGTCGTGCCATCACCGACCGTCATGTTGTAGAGGTCAATTGTACCGGGCCCGGCAATGGCATTCGTACCGTGGAAGAGGAGTGTGGGCGTGCCAGTGTACGAAAGCGTAGCACCCGTATTCACCGTCACGTTATTCTCAACCGTCGTATCACGTTGGAGTTGCGCCGTGCCTGTTCCCGCAGTGACGGTTAGAGCGTAAAGCGTAATAGTTCCACCTGTGCTCGTTCCAATCGTGCACGTTGCCGACGCACCCACACAGCCCATGGTAAAGGTGGGCGTATTGGCATACGCAAGTGCTCCTGTAGAGGATTGCGCGAAGTTGTTATCGACGGTAATGCTCTGACGCACCGTGGTCGTCGTACCCGTACCTGAAAGGGTGAGGTTGTAGAACCTCAAGAGCCCACTCCCACTCGCCCCACTGCTGGGGCCAATGGTTCCCGTTGCGGCGAGCGTGGTGGTTGGTGTCCCAGTGTAAG
This sequence comes from Candidatus Kerfeldbacteria bacterium, assembly GCA_903867845.1. Taxonomy (GTDB): domain Bacteria; phylum Patescibacteriota; class Patescibacteriia; order PEXW01; family PEXW01; genus CAIPSZ01. The sequence goes on from CAIPSZ010000032.1 coordinate 3,471, forward strand.
TTATTGAACCGGTACCGCTTGCGGTGGTGAAAATGTTTCCATTCGTTACGGTCAGGTTCACGTTCGTCTGCGTCAGTGTGGCAGAATTCGTAATCGAGACGTCGTGAACGACCGTGAGCGCAAAGGTCAAGCCATAGCTTGTCGTCGTAGAACCATCTCCAAGGGTGAGGTTGTATATGGCGCCCAACCCACCACTTGCATGCCAGTTAAATGTTTTCCCAGAACCGATGAGGGTCAACGTCGGTGTACCCGAAGCGTAATTGCAGGCATTCGTGCATGACACGTTTCCCATGAAGGTCGTGTTCTGGTTAATGGTAATAAGCGAGCCGACGCCCGTTGATAAGACGTCGCCTCCAATGGAATTCCCAGGAGTATCAAAGGTTATTTGCGAATAATATCCACTCATGCCCGCCCCCGTCGTCGTCACTGAGCCACCAGGAGAGAAGATGCCACTTTCCACGTACAGGGTAATTCCACTCGTCACCGAAAGGTTGTTACTTGGCGCAGAATACAGAATCCCCGTATCGGGACTGGATGGAATTGCCGAAGCGAGATTGGTATTCGTAATAGTCGTACCGGTCTTCTCACGGAGGAACAAGTTACCAGCGGCGAGATCAACTTTATTCGTATCCGAAACATTCCCCGCCTGCATGACCACGACGGAGGCCTTCAACGTGCTCCCACCATAGGTTTGCCCAGCTTTCACGTACAGCAGGAATGGAATTGTTGAGGAGCCCGGTGACGTGTACGGCACCCAGAACGTCCCATCTGCATTCGTGCACAAGACGTTCGTTACGGCCAAACCGTTCACCGAGAGTTGGAGGATGTAGTTCGTCGTGGCGCAGTTTATGGGTGTACCGTACGTGCTATCCGTGTAGAGCGTGCCCGAGAGGAAAGTGCTAGGCGCAAAATTCCAACCCGTATTCCCACCCGAGTTCACGTTCGTGACAGCAGTTGCCGTTACTGCCGTGCCAGAATTATTCGAATCTTTAACGTCTGCGTAGGCAACGGAATCAGCACCGGCATTACCGCTGAGGAGCCAAGCCGTTCCAGCCGATGAACTTCGGAAGTACGTCTTGGCAGTATCCGTACCATTGGTGGTGAGGTTCTTAAACGAGTACGCAGAGCCTGCATTGAACCGAACCATAGCGCTCGTAACAGAAAGCGTGTTCGAGATTGTTGCCGGTGAAGTGAATATGACGCCCGGCGTACTTACCGGGTTGGTGCCGCTCGCATTAGTAAGGGTGAGGTTGTAGAAGGTGGTCGTCGAAGAGCCTTTCACGGTTTGCTGCGCCGAACCACTCAAGGTCACTGTCCCAGTTGTGGTTGTAAACGTTCCGCTGTTATCAAAGTCACCGTTCTTTATGTTTATACTGTTCGCACCGACGGAAAAAGTACCGCTCGATATCTTCAAACCCACGCCTGCGCCGTTGCCGAGCACATTATTCAATGCACCGCTTAGGGTAACAGTTCCAGCCGAAGCAATTTCTAGTGCACCGAGTTGCACAGATAAGGATGCAGATGTAAAGGTCTTGCCTGAACCGGTCAATTTAAAGTACGTTCCCGCCGCACCAATTAAGCACGTGGAACCACAGGTGGTTGCATTGACATTCCCACTTGACGTCCACACCCCTGTACCAAGGTTTAGGTACGGGACGCCGGTGACTGCCGTCCAGACGATGTCCCCCACGCTCACTGTGGGATTAAACGTGGTTGACTCCAGGTCGAGGTCCCCAGTTGAGTTCGCATTAATGGTCAGCGAACTGCTAAACGTAAACGCCGTCGCGTTCATGGTTACGGTACTTAGCGTACCCCAGTTGCTATACACCTCCACCGCGGCGCCGTACGTCCGACCATACATGGTGAACGTCGCCTGGTTGGTGACATCGTACCGCACAAGCGAGCTCAGTGTCCCGGTGGTGGGAAGGGCAACCGTTGGGTTAGTGATGATCAAGCGTCCTGCCCCCGTAATCTGCGCCCCGGATGCCAGCGCCGAGACCGTAGCTGCAGAGCCGATGGTGAGGTCCTTACCCGAGGCTATAGTGAGCACGGCCGTGCTGTTCACTTGCAGCGCTGTCGTTACCGTCGTACCAACTGCCGTCGTTGCCGCCACGCTTCCGTTCAATACCAAGTTCACGAGCGACGTCCCGAGTGCCGGCATCGTCTTCGTCCCGCTACCATTCAACGTGAGGTTACTGTACGCCTGGTTGCGCACGGTCTGCGTGACCCCGGTGTTCAAGCCGTAGGTCACGGTGTTCCCAGCAGCGCTCGTAGTGAGCGTCGTTAAGGTAAAGTTCGCATCTACCACATTGATGTTCAACGTACCAGTTGCGGCATTGGTCAGGGCATTGGTTCCGGCGAGCGTGGTCGTGGCGGTAATGTTTCCTTGATTAGACAGGGTGTTATTCACCGTGACGGTAGCCGAAGTAAAGGTTGAGGTATTAATCTGCGAACCGCCGGAGAAAGTTATCGCTGTAAACGGATTCGTGAACGTACCAGCCATAGTCTTCGACGCGCCAGTGATAGAGTACGTCCCGCTTCCTGGGGTGAACGTCCCGTTGTTCGTAAGGTTCCCCGGCAACGTCAGCGATGTGTTCGTGGAATTCGTCCACGTACCGCCTAGGTCAACCTGAACGTTACCGTTAAAGTTCTTCGCTGTAGTCGCATCATTAATAACCAGTGTGCCACCGTTCTGGACGTTCGTGGTGCCAGTGACGGTGAAGATGAATGCGGCTGCAGTAAAAGTTGCGTTTGCACCAATAGTCAGCGCGCCTCCAATCGCCGTGCTCGCGACGACAGTTGATGTGCTGCACGCCGATGAGCAGGCCATAGTGAAGTTCCCGGTGTACGAAACGTCGGTCACCGTCAAGGTCTTCGCTCCCGACCCGCTGAACTTAATGTTGACGTAGTTGTTGGTGCTGTTGTGAGCCTTCACAGTTTGCACGCCACCACTGTATTCCACAGTACTGCCAGCGCCATTCGGGTTGAGCAATCCAGACGCCATGAGCGCACTCGCACATTGCGTCGTGGAGTTGGTGCCCGTAGTGAATACCGCTGTTCCAGAGGCCCCATTCAAACAGTTCGTCGCCGCACTAAAGTTCACCGTGCCAGTGTTGCTATTCGTTAAGGTAATCCCAGTACTAATGGTACCCGTACCCGCAAACGTCATGTTGCCGCTACCCTGTAATGATTTGCTCGCAGTAAAAGCAACGGTTCCGGAACCGTTATTGAACGTTGTGCCACTCGCGGTAATGTTTCCTGCATAGCTCGTAGCAGGATTTGCCGTAGAGAGATCAAACGTTCCGGTAGAATTAATCGTTACGTCACCGGTAAACGTGCGCGTATTCGTACCGGCACCGGTCGTGTTTATGGTACCGGTCCCATTCGTTGTTGTTGTGCCAGTAACCGTGAGCCCAAAGCCCCCACCCATGGTAAACGTTGCGCCGGTGTTCACGGTAAGGTTCGCGCCAATGGTCTGTGTCTGACCTGTGGTTACCGAACTTGAGCCAGAAAGGGTGAGGTTATTGTACGAGTAGCTTGGCAACGTCATCGGTGACGAGTTCGTCAATATAAGTGTGCCGGTTCCCGGTGCAAAAGTCCCACCCGTACCCAATGTGTTGCACGTAATTGTCCCAGTACTATTAATAGTTAATTGCGCGTTGCCCGGGGTGCCAGAAAACGTGATGCCACCAGAAAAAGTTGCGGATCCAGTGCTCACGCGGAAGATTGATGTTAGGGCGCTGGCACCGATACTCATGGTCGTTGCACCAGAAAGTGTGCCTGCATCAACCGCCACCAATGAACCGCCTGATGCCGTTGCAGCGGGAATTACTATGCCACCCGATAGGGTAAGGGAAGAGCCGCTGTTGTTAAAAGTAAGCCCGTTCACCGTGGCGCTGTTGTTCGTAATAATCGTAACACTGGTCGCTGCTACAGCTGTGCCATTTGGAATGGTGATCATGTGGCCAGAATTGATTTGTACGGTGTCAGCCGCAATCGGGCCACCAGTTCGGCAGGACGTCCAGGTTGCGGTCGTAGTCCATGGACCACCCCCTGCTGACGAGCACGCGGCGTCAGACGCAATCTGCCACTGCCGCGCTTCGGTAAAATCACCGATCGTTGCAGGACCAATGCGGTAGAGCTCCGGGCTAATGCTCGGAAAGTGAATGCGGTATGTAAAGATGTGTGCCTTCCCTGCTGTCAGGTTTACCAACCAGTGAATAAGTTTCTGGTCACCTTTGTCTCCACGTACCCGCCATCGGAAATTGTTGAAATCTGGAATGAGCTTGGCACGTAGTCTGTAATGACCCCTTTGAACGCTTTCTGCGGTTTCACTTCCAGCCCCGAGGTATAGTCGTAGACGAAGTTAATGCGCGTTGCGACGTGCCGCGTAATGTCGAATGGAATGACCGGGTTAACGCTAAACTGGTCGGTTGTAGAAAGCGTGCCATCTTTCGTTACCGCCGAAAGCTGCATGGTGTACGATCCTTCATCTGACGTATCATACTGGGCGGTATAATCCGGCGCGTCCGTGAAGTTATCCTGACCACATGATTTTGCTCGAACAATGCTCCCGTCTGACGTTGAGAGTTTTTTCGTTAAGCCAAATGGCTCTGTAACAACCATAGTGAGGTCGGCATTGCACAGCGTCTTGCCATTCTGGTCCAGTACACCCATGGCGAATTGCACCGTTTCGCCGGGATGGTATTCGGGCTTGAGCGTGTTAATGACCAACACACCCCATTCAAACGCTTGCGTTACAGTACCGACTTTATTGCCTTCTTTCACCGTAAATTGCAGGGTGTACTTCCCAGGCCGCGTGAAATTCTTCGTGTCAACGTGATACTGCGCAACGGTATGCGCACCCTGCACTTGCGTTGTTACGTCAACGTTTGGCTGGATGGAGTCACCATTTGGCGCAATGAGCGTCGTTGAAACAATCTGGCGCTTCGTCGGCCCAACGCCAAAGAAGGCGAGGGAGGATTTCTGTTCGACCTCAACGTTCACCACGGGCTGCTCGCTGACGTTGAAGTTCTGCTTCTCGGTGCTCGTGGTACTTGCTGGCAGGAAGAGTTTCGGTGCTGCATCTTTGGGCCGTGAGCCAACGGCGAGGGCCATGCCATCAATCTGAACCTGCACGGACGCGTCCGTGGGGGCGGTCACGAAACGCGCACGCACGCGGAAACCCGGCAACGCTTCGCGCGCAAGGAGGGGAAAATTATACGTCCAGTACCCACCGTGCTCTGCATTGCTCACACTATCAGTGAGGAAGAATGAGTCTTGCTTCTTCCACTCTTGGCCATCCAAGCTCGTCTCAATTACTAGCACGTCGTTACTACTCACATTGCCATGGACGGACATGGAGACGAGAAGCTGTGCGTTGTTAAGTGATAAGTCACTAGGAAAGTCCGATGGGAGCGTAAAGTCGCTACACAGTAAATTTGTGTCCGGTAGGGCGGGGCCATTCGTATTCCGACTTTGCACTGATGCGGCGTTGTCACTGGTGAACGTATCAGCACCGCTATTACTCATGACCTCAATGGTTTTCGCACCGTCTGGATTCTGCCAACCTGAACAGTTCGCGGGGTTGGCAAGGTAGAGTTGATCGGTCGTGGACTGCGCGCGGGAGATCAAGAGCGCACCAAAAGCCAGGACGACGACCGAAATGAAGGCTGCTCGCCGAGCGTTGTAGGTGAGCAAACTGAAGAGTCGTTCACGCTGGCGCTGGAAATACTGCTTTTGCCGTTGGCGGCGGAGCCGGAGTTGCTGCCGGATGAGTTGTGCTCGACGCGGGGCGGGTAAGCGAAGGACTGGCGCTGGAATGTGCAGCGCTTGGTGTACGTCAGCTTGTGCGCGCCACGTTTTCATTTGCGCCCGAGCAGTCTTTTTCGATGCGCGAACCATGACCGTGCGCTTGCTGCGCAAGCCAATGGGCTTTGCCTTGGAGTACCGCGTGTTCGACTTTTTTTTCGTTTGTGCCATGTGTGGAACTCATCCACTAAGGTGGCATTTTTCTCGCAGGAAATGAGAAAAATCCAATCTATATTATGACAAAAAATGTCACAATCAGCAATTGGTATTTCTCACTACAGGATTGACAAGAATGCACCCGAGTGCTACAACATCAGGTCAACTGAAATCACACAAAACACGGAGGTTTTCACAATGCAGTGGATTTCCAAACTCATAGAGCGGTCAGGGCGCAATAACCACGTCGTGAAGTGCGCGTGCATCCTCATCTGCACGCTCATGGTCGCTGGTCTGTTCGGGTGTTCGAAGCTCGGCTTCATCCTTGCCGGCCTCGTTGCTCTCGTCATGGTCGCGAACTACGGGCGTCTCTGGGAAATTGTCGGCATTCCACCGGATCCTTGCTCGGAATCGGTAGCCGTCACCGAACACCCGGACGTGATTGAGGAAATTGCTCGTTCGTAAAAAAGAAAAAACCGGATCTATACAGAGAGATCCGGTTTTCATTTTCCCTCAGACGCTTCGTGAACGATCTAGTCGAACAGCGGCTGGTACTTGGGCCACGTCGCTGCAACATTACCATTCGGTGGCGCAACGATGATGAATGCGTACGTCTTCGTTCCCCGCTTCTTTACCGCGTCCGGAAGGGACTCGGTAGCAGAAACTTGAAAGTTGCACGCGTGATCAGCGCAGATGAATTGAAACGTCATTGGTAAGGAGCCGCCAGCTATAACCGCAAGGTGCAGTGGGTTACCGTCAATTGGACAGTGCAACCCTTCGGCTGAAGGGAGTGTGCCGGTTATTGCGTACGCTGCAACCTGCGTTTCTAAAGAGACTTTTGGATTATTCTCCACAACAAACTCCTTTTTGGTGTTCAACTTCAATGCCAACCAGGCTAACGCAAAAACCCCTGTGTGTCAATGCTCGGGGTATTCGCTTGCCTACGCTGACGCCAGTCGCCGCGCCACCATGATGCACGTGCCAGCGTCATTCAACGTGACGCCCAATTTCTTGGCACGTTCAGCAATTTCCTCGGACTCAGCGCCGGGCTGGAACCACAGCTTCTTCATGGAAAGGTGCGCGGCTTGCTCTAGAATTTTCAACCCGACTGCTGGCGGCACGACAATAACGAGCACATCGGGGCGCCAGGGCAACGTACCCAAGTCTGGGTAGCACGGTATCCCGCCAATGTCCGTGTACTTCGGGTTCACGCCAACCACGGTGAAGCCGGCGCTGTGCAAATCCTGCAGCACGCGGTAGCCGTACTTTTCTTGATTTGTGGTTGCCCCAACCACGGCGTATCTCGTACCGGGTTGGAGGAATACTTGCGCGTCCATAAGGTTTTGGTACTATCAGGGATACGTATAGAGTATACGCCTTTTGCCTATGAGCACGCGCACCCCGGTTGCAACCACCGAGACCAAGCAATACCACACCAAGCACCGCCAGGAATTCATCACCATCACCAAGGATGTGGAAGATTTTATTACGAAGAGCGGCGTGGAGACGGGAACGGTCACCGTGCAGTCGCACCACACCACGGCGAGCATTTGGGTGAATGAGGATGAGAAAAATTTGATTGGGCCCAAGGACAAACTCGGCTACACGCACGACCTCTCGCGCGTGCTGGATCGGTTTGCCGATCCCGAAGAGGAGTACGGCCACAACGACGTGCGCGATGTGAACAACCCCAAGGGCAAGCGCGACACCCACCTCTGCACGCCCGACTCCTGCGGCGTGGTGCACGAGTGCATCAACGGCCACGCCCATGCGCAAGCCATGATCCTCACCAGCTCGGTGACGATGATTATTGAAAAAGGGAAATTGGTGAAAGGCATCTGGCAGCAAATCATGCTCGTCGAATTGGACCACGACCGCGAGCGCAAGGTCACTTTCCTGGCACAAGGGTTAGGGAAGTAATCATTGTCATTGCGAGGAGCGAAGCGACGTGGCAATCCCGCCACACCTTGCGGGAGCATGATTGCTTCGCTTGCGCTCGCAAAGAAAACGACCTCTCACTATTGAGAAGTCGTTATTGGTTTTTCCTCTCCTTGATGCGCAGGAGCCAGCGGATCCACCAGCGGTAGTCTTTGTCCTCCTTTAGGGCCAGGTGGCCAACGATGCTGCCAATGGCCAGCAGGATGGCAAGCCACAGGAGCCATGCGGCCAGTGCAGGCTGGCGCAGGAAAAGCAAGATAATTGCTGCACCTTCGGTGCAGAGCTTCACCTTGCCGAACCAGTTAGAGCCCAAGCGGCGCGGGACGTGGAATAGGAAGACGATGCCAGGAAGTGCCGCGAGCGCGACTGCAAAGATGATAATGAGCTCGAATGGCACGTGGAGTTCCGGGTACAGCAGTTGGAATTGGTAGAGCACGAAGACATGTAGCACCTTATCCGCCAGCGGATCCAGCAACTTGCCAATGTCTGAAATTGCTTCCAGACGACGCGCTGACCAACCATCCAGCCAGTCGGTTACCAGTGCTGCCACGTACATCCAGAACGCCGTGCTGAAGTCATCCTGGCTCATGGCCCACCAGATAGGGAGCACCGCGAGCATGCGCACGAACGAGAGGAGGTTTGGAATGAGGTACTTGATGTACTTCCATTTCATAGCAACCTCCAATTTCAAAGGGCTAGTTGTGGAGCTAGCCTAGGTGAAGGTAAGACGCCCGTCAACATGCAAACTGTTGACATAACGCCGTATCCATGATAGGTTGGCCGGAACCCTAACACCAAAACGCATTGGAGAAAGTACATGAACAGACCGGAACTTCCGTCGAACAAGGAGATCCTCAATGACATCATCTGGTGTTTTGAGAATGCCCTCAAAAAACTCTGTGAGTTGCCCGAGTACACGGACGAGCGCCAGGGTGGGTACGCAGTGCTCATGAATGCGAGCACTGGCGACATTATCGCTTGCATCCGTGTTGGCTTACCGACACCTGGAAAAGAAGACAAGTACATGGCCTTTGCCATTGAGAAAGCCAAACGTCTCTTCAACTCACGGAAACAGGATGGCACAATTGTCAGTAGCTGGCAGACCAGAAACCCTGATGCGGACCAGTATGGCGGGGCAATCTACGGTGTTGGTTGGATTGCATCATTCTCTGGTTTATCACCTGATACAGCTGACGATGCAGTGTCTGCCGCAGCACTTGCCCAGCTTGAAGAGAATCCGCTTCCGCGCGAACAGGCGCTCGCTATCGGCGCCATCAGTGATAACCCGTTCATGGAGCCGCTCATCAAAATCGTTCTGCAGTAAATACAACTGCAAATTAGCCACCAAGACCAATGGTGGCTTTTCCTTTGTCATCTTAAATTCCTAACCTACAAATGTTTTTGCGTTCCTCCAACAGGATCGCTCACGTAACCGTGCTTGTACTGACTGCACGCTTGGGTAACTGATGCATCAGGAAAACTTCGAAAGATCTCGCACTGGCCCTGACAATCCGTGTGAGTTTGGCAAGCCTTTCCGACATCAGTGGTTTTTCCGTAATAGCACGTTCCCATAGTCCATAACTCACCAGTAACATCACGATACATTCCACCCCGAATTCTACAGAGGGCGATGTAGGCATTGTTAAAAGGTCCAAAATCTGGGTAGCTTTCGCCACGGAGAAGGGAAATAACAAGATAAGTCCCTAATACCAACACGGCCCCTATTACTACCATTCCC